>JADZEM010000004.1 GCA_020850535.1 Chloroflexota bacterium | reverse complement strand
GGACGCCGCTCTGCGGCCCACCCCGAATCAGCAATGGTTCCCGCCCGATTCGACGGCTGCCGACCTCCTGCAACCCTCAACATGGCCCAGCACCATCAGAACTGCCACTTTTCGGCCGGGCTTCTAGCAGCCTGTCAGTCGTAACCTGCCGGGTTGGATCTCTGCCGACGCTTCACCGTCATCCCGAGTGAAGTGACCCATTCGGCACGCTCAGGGCAAGCCTGACGCCCCTCACCGTCATCCCGAGCGACGTGAGGCTGCTCCCCTCACCGTCATCCCGCGCGAAGTGAGCGTGCGAACGCAGTCGAGGGATCTTCCTCGTCAGTCGTCCCTCACCCTGGGAAGATCCCTCCGCTCCGCTCATGCCTCGCCGCGGTCGGGATGACGAGCGGGTGTGCTCGTGCCTCGCGTAGCTTGCCCTGAGCTTGCCGAATGGGGTCGGGATGACGACCGGCACTGAGCGACCCTGTGATTGACGCCAGACGAGCCACTAGACGGGCGCCGGGCGCGTCGCTCCAACGCGCCCGGCCTTCAGGTCATGATGCGTTGACCACCCTCCGTCTCGATGGTACAGTGAGCCGTCGACGACCGGCTGTGTGATGGCGGTGGCACGCCCGGACCGGGTCGGCTGTGTGGACGGGGACTGGGCCATGATGACCGACCTGTGGTTGAAGCGGGAGGCTGGGCCTCTCACCGTTTACTGCCACGACGGATCGTACGCCTGCGACAATGTAGACGCTGTCGTCGAGCAGTACACGAAGGCGATTGCAGAGGTCAGCGCGTTCTTCGAGATCGCGCGGGACAAGGCGCCGCCCATCTCCGTGTACCTTGTCGAGGTGCTCGAAGACGACGACGATGAGGTGCATCGGCCGGGCGCCACCGCGCGCGTCGACTACGACAGCGCGAGCATCTGGACGGTGTACACGTCCGAATCGCCTGGTACCGACCCAGAGTTTGAGCTGACGCTCTTGCTGTTGCGGGCCGCCTACGGGCCGACGAGTCCGGAGGGCCGGTTCTGGGAAGACGGCGTTGCCGGGTATCTCGCAGGAAAGGGCGGCGCGGCCTACTTCACCGAAGCGCGCGACCGCGTCCAGAAGCTGCGCGACGAGGGCCAGCTACGACCGCTCCAGTCCGTCGTGCGGTCCTACCACGATCATCACTCGCCGCTCAGCACGACCATCGCCGTGGCGTTCGTCACGTACCTGATCGAGTGGCGCGGCGCCGAGCGCTTCCGCCGCTTCCTGACGGCCATCCGGGGCGGCGAGAGCGAGGCCCTGCGCCGGGTCTACGGCCGGCCGCTGAGCGGGCTGGATCAGGCGTGGGCCCGCGACATGGAGAACAAGGCCCAGCAGGGCGGCGGCAAGGCGATGGCCGCCATCAAGGGGACGATGGCCTTCTACCGTCCCTATGTCTGGTCGCTCGTCGGCATCCTGGTCACCATCTTCCTGGCGCTCAGCTTCGACCTGTTCATCCCGCAAGCGCTGCGTTTCGTCATCGACAACGTGCTGGGAACGAAGGCGGTCGGCTTCACGGTGCCGGGCCTGTTCACGTCCGGCCAGCCCATCGCTCAAGGTGAGAAGACGACCGCCCTGATGGCGTTGCTCGTGGCGATGGTCTTCATGTTCATCGTCAACGCGGTCTCACGCCTCCGACAGGCGGCGATGACCGCGAATGTCAGTCAGGGCGTTGTGTACGACCTGCGGATGCGGTTCCTCGATCAGATCCAGCGGTTGCCGCTCTCGTACCATTCGCGCACGCCGGCCAACGACGTGGTGCAGCGGTTCCAGACCGACATCGCCTACGTGTCGGCGGTGCTTTCCTCCGGCGTCGTGCCGATGGTCTCGAACGGCATCGCCATGTTGCTGTTCGGCGTGACGCTGATCTCGCTGAACCCGCTGCTCTCGCTGGTCGCGTTGGCTGGCCTGCCGATCTTCGCCTACTCCTACCGGCAGGGCCGTGCGACCCTCCGCACGAATCAGCGCGAGACGGTCCGCCGCAATCAGGAGATCCAGCAGTCTGTCATCGAGAACATGAACGCCCAGACGCTGCTGAAGACCTGGAACCAGCGCGAGTCGGTCATGGAGCGGTTCAGCGAGAAGCTGAACCTCAACCGCGAGTTGAACATCCGCAACGCCATGATCACCCAGGCGTTCGCGCGGGCCAGCGTCCTGATCACCAACGGCGTCCAGGTCGCGGTGCTGGTGGCGGGCGGCCTGGTCGTCATCTGGACGCAGGGGCAGGATCTCTCCCCTGGCGGCTTGATGGCGTTCTACGTGATGCTGCTGCGCCTGTACGCGCCGGCCGGCCTCTTTGCCGGAGCGTTCCAGACGCTCACGCTCTCGGCGGACGGGCTCGACCGGGTGTCGGCGGTGCTGAACCGCAAGGTCGAGGTCGATCCGCCGGACGCCGTCGCGCTGCAGCCGCTGCGCGACTCCGTGAAGCTTGAGAACGCCGGGTACGCGCAGACGAAGGGCAAGAGCATCCTCAAGGGTGTGAACGTCGAGATCAAGGCCGGCAGCAAGATCGCGTTCGTCGGGCCGACGGGCGCTGGCAAGGCGGCGCTGATGCAACTGCTGCCGCGCGTGGCCGACCCGACCGAAGGCAAGATCATCTGGGACGGCGTCGATCTCGGATCGGCAACGCGCGAGTCGGTGCGGAAGCAGATCATCGTGCTGCCGCAGGACACCTTTATCCTGAACATGACGCTCTACGAGAACATCCTGGTCGGCAAGCCGGCGGCCACCAACCATGAAGTTGTCGAGGCTGCACGCGCGGCCAACATCCACGAGTGGATCTCCGGGCTGCCTGGCGGCTACGACACCATCGTCGGCGACCGCGACACTGGCGTCAGCACGCCGAATCGCCAGCGGATCGCGGCGGCCCGTGCGCTGCTCCGCGGTGATGCCTCGCTCCTGCTGATGGAGGATGCGTTCTCGGCCCTCGACGCCGCCGAGCAGCGCAAGATCGAGCACGCGTTGCGCGGCCCGGACGGCCGCCGCACCGTGATCAAGGTGGCCCAGCGGCTCGGCACCGTGACGGACGCCGACGAGATCATCGTCATGGACGCTGGCGAGGTGGTCGAGCGTGGGACGCACGACGACTTGCTGGAGCGGGGCACGCTCTACGTCCAGTTGATCAAGGATGAGCTGGGCGAGGCGGCAGTCAGCGGCGCGCGCCAGGCCGTTCGCCGCCTCAGCAAGCTGGAGCCGTTCTCCAGCCTGCCGCCCGAGGTGCTCGAAGAGACGGCCCGCCTGCTGCTCTACGCCGAGCGGGCGCCGGGCGAAGTCCTGTGCCGCCAGGGCAGCGTCGGCGACGAGCTGTTCATCATCGGACGGGGCGACGTCGAGATCGTGGTGGCCGACGACGACGGCAATGAGCGGATCGTCAGCACGCTTGGCGAAGGCGACTACGTGGGCGAGATCAGCTTCCTGCGCCGCACCCCGCGAACGGCGACGGTGCGGGCGCAGACGAACGTCGAGGTTCACATCCTGCGGCGGCTCGACTTCGACCAGCTGCTGGAGCGGCTCGGGTCGATCACCCTTCACCACCTCGAAGATACGGCCAAGGCCCGCATCGAAGACACCCGACAGAAGCTTGCTGCTGTGTCCAGCCGCGACGGCTAGCCCGGATTCGGCGGCTGCTGGCGCGAGATTGGGAATATCGGCACGGTATCCGGTGGTTTTCCGTAGTGAGGCGGTCACCATGCGTGCGACACATGGCTGCCTCCTACGGGGCTACCGTGCCGACGATGACTGCCGTCTCAAGACAGGGGTATAGTCTGGGGGCCATGACGGTCTCTGAGCCTTCCCCAACTCCGCGTGCTGGCGTCCCGCCAGAGCAGCGCGAATCGTTCTTCGAAACCGAGGTGATGCAGCACCTGGACGCGCTGTATCGCACGGCGCTGCGGATGACGCGAAATCCGCAGGACGCCGAAGACCTGGTTCAGGAGACGATGCTGCGTGCCTACCGATTCCTGGACCGCTTCGAACCGGGCACGAATCTCCGTGCGTGGTTGTTCAAGATCCTGACCAACACCTACATCAATCGGTACCGCAAGGCATCATCCGAGCCACGGGTCGATTCGCTCGACGATTCGGAGGAGCTTTCGCTGTATCGATATCTCGACAACGAGGCCGCGTCGCGCGGCGGCAACGTCGAGGCGCAGGTGCTGGATCGGTTCGCGGAAGAGGACATCCGAGCAGCCATCGAAGCCCTGCCATCGCAGTATCGCATCACCGTCTTGCTCGCCGATGTCGAAGGGTTCTCCTACAACGACATCGCCGAGATCACAAACGTCAAGAAGGGAACGGTGATGTCACGCCTGTTCCGTGGACGGCGCCTGTTGCAGAAGGCGTTGGTGGAGCAGGCCCGAAGCGCCGGCTTTGCCGGGGGGAAACAGTCATGAGCGGGGAAGAGAAGAGCAAGTGCGCCGAGACCGTCAAGATCCTTGGCGAGTTCCTGGATCGAGAGTTGACGGTCTGCGAGATCCAGACGGTCCAGGGCCACCTCGACCGCTGCCCGCCATGCCTGAACGTCTACCGTTTCGAGGAGAAGCTGCGGCGGCTGGTGCGCGTCCACTGCGTCGGCGAGTGCGCGCCCTCGGCCCTGCGCGACCAGATCATGGCGAAGCTCAAGCCCCGCGGGTAGTACGGCTTGCAGGCCGGTGTCCTCCGATGCTGCCAACACCCGGGATCGTGGGATAGACGAGGCCATTCGGCAAGCTCAGGGCAGGCTTTGCGGCCTACTGTCCCGTCATCCCGGGCGAAGTGAGCTTGCCCCTGAACCCGTCATCCCGAGCGAAGTGACGAAGGAGCGAAGTCGAGGGATCTTCCTCGTCAGTCGTCCCTCACCTGGGGAAGATCCCTCCGCTCCGCTCGTGCCTCGCCGCGGTCGGGATGACGAGCGGGTGTGCTCGTTCCTCGCGTAGCTTGCCCTGAGCGTGCCGAATGGGGTCGGGATGCCATGCTCGTTTGCCGCTGCACGGTGGCGAGCTACAGCGACAGCGGGTCTTCCGTCTCCTCGATCTCGTTCAGCGCGTTCTCGGCCGCCTCGCGGATGATGTCGCGCTCATCTTCCAGGGCGTAGATCAACGCCTCGCGCGCCTCGTCCCCGCCGATCTGCCCCAGCGACTTGATGGCCGCGAGCTGGACTTCCAGCTCGGTGTCGTCCACAAGCTCGGCGACGGTCGGCGCTGCCTGCTCATCCGCCAGCTCACCCAGCGCCCGCGCGACTTCCTGGCGCACGGCCGGGTCGGGATGCGCGGCCTCCCCGATCAGCGTGTCGAGCCAGTCCACGTTGGCGGTGCGGCCCATTGCGCGCATGGCCCAGAGCTGAAAAGCCGGCTCCTCGAATCCTTCTTCGATGGCGCTCTCGACCTTGACGCTGTCCAGGTAGCCCACGGAGGCCAACGCCTCACGGCGCACGCCAATGGGCGCGGACGCGTCGTTGTGGATCGCGAGCAGCAGGGTGCGGAGACGATCGGCCCACGGGGCCGGCAGCTCGCCAAGCTCGGCCATCAGCGCGAACGGCCCGAGCCGCGCCACGGCTGCCTCACGGGCATACGGGTCGGGATCGGACTCGGCCATCTCGGTCAGGCGGTCGAGCAGGGCCGGCCCGTTCTCGGTGACAATCGAGTCGACGGCGAGCCGCCGCACCCGCCCCTCGTCGTCGGACAGGGCCATCCCGTAGATGGCGTTGAAATCTTGCTGGGCGTGCTGCCGCTCCGAGCGGCCAAGCTGGGTCAGAAGCTCCAGCCGCCGCTCGATGGGGAGGCCGCGCCACGCCTGAGCAACAGCCTCCAGATCGGTTCGGACGAGGTGCGACAGCGCGCCGATCAGCTCCGGCTCGAGATCGCCCGGTCGGTCGAGCATCTCGACAGCGAGGGCGAGCAGCTGTTCATCGGCCATCAGGCGTGACTCCTCAGGTGTCCGCCCGGCCTCGGCTGAGGGATCTGGGCGGGCTCAGTAGGCGCGGGCGAACAGGACGCGAGCCGTGCTCGGCCGCCCATCAACGATACATCGCCCATCCTCTGGCTGCGCGTTCGACGGCAGGCAGCGGATGGTTGCGCCGGTCTTCTCTTTGACGGTCGCCTCACAGGCGGCGCCGCCGCACCAGTGCGCCTCGATGAAGCCGCGCGGCCCCTCCACGATGGCCGCCAGCTCGTCCAGCGTCTCGACCCGGTGCGTCTTGGCCTCGCGCAGGGCGACGGCCCGCAGAAAGAGGTTCTTCTGAATGGCGTCGAGCGTGCTCCGCAGCTCATCCACGAGGGCGCTCCAGGCGACGGGCCGCTTCTCGGGGCGCGGGTTCGGGTCGTCGCGGCGTACCAGAACGGCTTGCTGGTCGGCCACGTCACGCGGCCCCAGCTCGATGCGGACGGGGACGCCCTTGAGCGTCCACTCGTTGTGCTTCCAGCCGATCTGCTTCTCTTCGGACCAGTCCACCTCGACGCGGAGCCCCGCGTCCAGCAGCTCGCGGCGCAGCCGGTCGGCGGCGTCCTTCACCAGCGAGCGGTCGTCGTCCTTGCGGCCCCAGATCGGCAGGATCACCGCCTGGGTTGGTGCGACGACCGGCGGCAGGATCAGGCCGCCGTCGTCGCCGTGCACCATGATCAGCGCCCCGACTGTCCGCGTGCTCAGTCCCCAGCTGGTCGTCCAGGCGAAGCGCCGCTCGCCGTCCATGTCCTGAAAGCTGATGTCGAACGCCTTCGCGAAGTTCTGACCGAGATTGTGGCTGGTGCCGCTCTGGAGGGCGCGGCCGTCCGGCATCAGCGCTTCAATGGTGTAGGTCGCATCCGCGCCCGGGAACTTCTCGGCCTCGGACTTGCGGCCTGGGACGACCGGGATGGCGAGGTCGTTCTCCACGAAATCGCGGTAGACCTCCAGCATCTGCATCGTCTCGGCCTGGCCCTCCTCGGCGGTGCGGTGGGCAGTGTGGCCCTCCTGCCAGAGGAACTCGGTGGTCCGCAGGAACGGCGTGGTGCGCTTCTCCCAGCGCACGACGTTGCACCACTGGTTGACCAGCATCGGCAGATCGCGCCAGGACTGGATCCACTTGCTGTACATCACGCCGAAGATCGTCTCGGAGGTCGGGCGGATCGCCAGCCGCTCCTCGAGCTCCTCCTGGCCGGCGTGCGTCACCCAGGCGACCTCGGGCGCGAACCCTTCGACGTGCTCGGCCTCTTTGAGCAGCAGGCTCTCGGGCACGAAGATGGGGAAGTAGGCGTTGCGGTGGCCCGTCGCCTTGAAGCGGGCGTCCAGGCGCGCCTGCATGTTCTCCCAGAGCGTGTAGCCGTACGGCCGGATGACCATGCAGCCGCGCACCGGCGAGTAGTCGGCAAGCTCCGCCCTGGCGACGACGGTCGGGTACCAGCCCTCTTCATCTCGGCGGGGGATTGCCTCGACTATCTCTTTGCGCGGCGTGACCATCCAGCCTCCCTCACGTGAACGTGGCGGATCGCACCACGTCGCCCTGGAACAAAGCGCCCCTCCCGGACAGCCGGAGGGGCGACAGACCTCTGCGTGTCATGCGGCGCAGATGCGATCTCTCGGCGGACGCTGCGCCAAATGTGATTCTATCGAGCCGCCGGAGCGTCTGCCAACCGTCAAGTTCCTCCGCCGGCGTCTGGTATACTGGCGCGGTCCAGCCGGCCATCGTCGCCCGGCTCCCGGAGGCGAGAGTCGAGCGTATGGCGCAGTTCGTATGACGATGATCGAGACCCGGGCCGTTCAGCCCGGCCACGAGCGCCCCAGCTGGCTGGAAGTGGATCTCGACGCCATTGCCGAGAACGTTCGGCAGGTCGCCCGTCTGATTGGCCCGGACACCCGGGTCTGTGCCGTCGTCAAGGCGGATGCCTACGGCCTGGGGGCTGTCGAGGTGGCCCGCGCGGCCCTGGCGGCCGGCGCGGACCGCGTGGCCGTCGCCCGGGTGGACGAAGCGATTCAGCTTCGGCTGGCCGGCATCCGTGCGCCGATCCTGCTGATCGCCGGGTACGTGCCTGCCGAGACCGCATCCATCGTGCAGTATCGGGTGACGCCGACCGTGGTCAGTGCCCAGCAGGCGCTCTTGTTGGCACGGACCGCCGACGAGCAGGATCGGGTTGTCCAGGTCCATGTGAAGGTCGATACCGGCCTGACGCGCTTCGGAGCGAACCCGGCCCAGGTGCCGGCGCTCGTCAGGCTGCTGCGAAGCCTGCCCTCGCTGCGTCTGGAGGGGCTGTACAGCCACTTTGCCGCCGCCGACGACGAGGATCGGGCCTTCACCGAGGAGCAGTTGCATCGGCTGTACGCCGTGGTGGAGGCGGTCGAGCGCTCCGAGGGCGACGGCTGGCGACCTCCCATCGTCCACGCGGCCAACAGCGCCGCCGCCCTCCGCGAGCCGACCGCCTGGCTGCACATGGTGCGGGTCGGCATCGCGCTCTCCGGCCACTTCCCATCGGAGCACGTGACGCGCTCGGTCTGCCTGAAGCCGGCCGTCGCGCTGCGATCTCGCGTGCTGGCCGTCCGCGAGATCGCAGCGGGCACCTCAGTCGGCTACAGCCGCACCTTCGTGGCCGACCGCCCCATGCGTGTCGGGTTGGTGCCGGCCGGCTACGCCGATGGCGTCCCTCGCACGCACTCCAACCGCGGTTTCGCGGTGGTGTGCGGTCAGCGCGTGCCCCTGGTCGGTCGCGTCTCAATGGATCAGTGCGTCGTCGACCTGTCGAATGTGCCCCATGCTCAGGGCGGCAACCTCGTGACGCTGATCGGTTCTGACACTGGCGCCACGGTCACGCTGGACGAGTACGCATCCTGGTCGGACACCATCGTGCATGAGGCGCTGTGTCGGATCGGGCCGCGCGTTCCGCGCCGCTACCTTGCCGGCAACCTCTCCTGGTGGAGTACCGTGTCCGAGGCGCTGGTCGGCGTCCGGGTGTGAGGGCCACCACTGTCTTCGCCTCTCGTTTTGCTGGGTGACCGACCGAGCAGAGAGGGGGCAGCGGTGGGAGCGACCATTCCCGAGTTGTTGGATCGCAAGCGGTGGGGCGGCCGGCTGACCCGCGACGAGCTGGAGCAGCTGGTTGGCGGGTACGTGCGTGGCTCCGTGCCAGATTACCAGGTGGCGGCCTGGCTGATGGCGGTCTGCTGCCAGGGGATGGACCGCCAGGAGCTTGCCGACCTGACGGCGCTGATGGCCGGTTCAGGCCGACAGCTCGACCTGAGCGGCATCGGGCGGCCGGTCGTGGACAAGCACAGCACCGGCGGCGTTGGCGACAAGCTCTCGCTGATCGTGGCGCCGCTGGTCGCCGCGCTCGGCGTGGGCGTTGCCAAGCTCTCGGGGCGTGGCCTCGGGTTCACCGGCGGCACGCTCGACAAGCTGGAATCGTTCAGCGGGCTGATCGTCGAGATCGACCCCGAGCGGTTCATGCAACAGATCGGCAGCGTCGGGGCGGCCATCGCCGGCCAGTCGCCAGACCTCGCGCCGGCCGATGGCAAGCTGTACGCCCTGCGCGACGTCACCGGGACGGTCGGCAGCATCCCGCTGATCGCCAGCAGCGTCATGAGCAAGAAGCTGGCGGGCGGCGCGCCGGCCATCGTGCTGGACGTCAAGCAGGGGCGCGGGGCGTTCATGACCGACCTGGACGGCGCACGCCAGCTTGCCGCCGAGATGATGACCATCGGGCGGCTGGCCGACCGCCGGGTGACCGCGTTCGTGACCGACATGGACCGACCGCTCGGGCGGTGCGTGGGCAACGCGCTGGAGGTCCGCGAGGCGATTGAGGTGCTCGGCGGCCAGCCGTCAGACGGGCGACTCGTGGAGCTGGCGACGACGGTGGCCGGCGAGATGCTGCTGCTGGGCGGGGCCGTTGCCAGCGCGGAGGAAGGCCGCAGGCGGGCCGAGGCGGGCCTGAGCGACGGCGTTGGGCTGGCGAAGCTGGCCGAGATCGTGGAAGCTCAGCGTGGGGATGCCGCACCCGTAGGCGATCCGAACCTCCTGCCCGCCGCGCCGGTCATACTCGACGTCGTCGCGCCGCACGCGGGCTTCATCGCCGACCTGGAGCCGATGGCCGTCGCCCTGACGGCGAATCGGCTGGGGGCCGGCCGCGCCAGGAAGGGTGACCCGGTCGATCACGCGGTCGGTCTGGAGGTGCTGCGAACGACCGGCGACGCGGTCGAGGCAGGCGAGGTGCTGGCGCGCGTGCACGCGCGCACCGAGGGGGCTGGCGCGGAAGCGGTCGCCACTGTCCTGGCCGCCTACCGCCTGGGCGACGAGGCCCCGGCGCTCCGTCCCATCGTACTGGACCGCATCTCGACAGAAGGCTGACCCTCTGTCACACGTTTCGGAGTCGAGGAGGACAATCCGATGGCAGTCAGGACCGTGATGGACGACGTGCTCGGACAGGCCGTCGATGCGGGGCAGGTGCCAGGCGTCGTGGCCCTGGCGGCCGATGAGCACGGTGAGACCTACGCCGGGGCATTCGGCAGCCGCGAGGCCGGCGGCGACGTGGCGATGAGCCTGGACACCGTCTTCGCGATCGCCTCGATGACGAAGGCGATCACGTCGGTGGCGGCCATGCAGCAGGTCGAGCGCGGCACGCTCGAACTCGATGCGCCGATCTCGGCTGTGCTGCCGCAACTGAGCAACCCGCTGATCCTGACCGGCTTCGACGGGGCGGGCGTTCCGCGACTGCGTCCGGCCACGCGGCAGATCACGCTGCGCCACCTGCTGACGCACACCTCCGGCTTCACCTACGAGAACTGGAACGCCGATCTCGCGCGCTACACGGCCTATGCCGGACTGCCGCAGATGATCGCCTGCCGCGACGAGGCGCTCGCCAAACCGCTCGTCTTCGAGCCGGGCGAGCGCTGGGAGTACAGCATCGGCATCGACTGGGCCGGCAAGGCGGTGGAGGCGGTCAGCGGGCAACGGCTGGAGGAGTATTTCGCCGAGAACATCTTCGGGCCGCTCGGGATGACCGACACCAACTTCATCCTGCGCCCGGACCAGCGCGAACGGCGGGTCAGCATGCATCGGCGGACCGGCGACACGTCATTCGAGGTCTTCGCCTTCGAGATCCCGCAGCAGCCGGCGCTGTACATGGGCGGCGGCGGCCTCTACTCAGTCGGTCGCGACTACCTGACCTTCCTGCGGATGCTCATGCACGGCGGCTCGCTGAACGGCGCGCAGGTGCTGAAGCCCGAGACGGTGGCCGAGATCAACCGCAACCAGATCGGCGAGCTGCGCGTCCGTCCGATGATCTCCGCCAATCCGCGCGCGTCCAACGACGCCGAGTTCTTCCCCGGACTGCCGAAGACCTGGGGACTGGCGTATCTCCGCAACGAGGAGCCGACACCGACCGGCCGAAGCGCCGGCAGCCTGGCCTGGGCTGGCATCTCGAACACCTACTACTGGCTCGACCCGACCACACGGGTGGCGGGCGTCCTGCTCACGCAGATCCAGCCGTTCGCCGACCCGCTCGTGCTCGAGCTGTTCGGGCGGTTCGAGCGGGCGGTGTACGGCCTGGAAGCCTGAGGCACGCGGACTTTCTTGTCCTACTCGTCGTCGTCCAGGTCGTCGTCGTCATCGGCGGGCATCAGGCCGAGCTGCGTCCAGGCGTGGATCGGCGCAAGGTCGCTCATGATGAAGAGGCCAGGGTCTGACGTGAGGGCGGCCGGAATTGCGTTCACCGCCAGACTTGCCAGCGCGTCCTCGTCGTCGCTGCCGCCGGTCAGCGTCAGCGTGAGCGATGGCGTCCCCTCCACCACGATCTCGACCCGCCGGGCGTCGGGGCCGGGCCGCAGCTCGATGTTGAGCACCTCGACGCCGCCGACGCTCCCGATGAAATGGTGCTCGCCGCCGGGCGTCACCTCCGACTCGTCGAAGTCGTCCAGCGTCCAGCCCATCGCCACGGCCAGCTCGCGCGCCCAGTCGGCGATCGAGAGCCGTCCGGTTGCCGCCGAGCCGCCGATGCGCCGGATCGTGATGCGGTCCACCGACGAGCACACGCCGGTGAGAACGTGCGGCAGCGTCCCGAAGACGGCGTCGTTCGGATCGAGCGCCAGGACGCTGACCTCGGCCTCGCGCGCGAGCGTGTCGATGGACGCCGCCACGTCGTCCTCGTCGTCGTCGGGCGGGTAGGCCAGCTCCGGCACCACGGCGACGACGTTCAGGCTGACTTCGAGCAGCAGCTCCAGATCGGTGACGGCGGTATCAAGGTCGCCGTCGGGGACGTAGAGCACCACGTCCGCCTCGATGTCGCTGAGGGTGCTGCTGTTACCGTCCACCGTGACGCCGATCGACCTGCCGAGGCCGGCGACCTCGCCCAGGTCGCGGCCTTCGCGGGCCGGCGATGCGTCGATGGCGGCCACGCTGGCGAGGCCCTCGCGCTGGACAACGACCCGCGCGATGGCCGCGCCCAGCGACCCAAGCCCGAAATGCACGACGCGCACGTCGTGGAGGACGTCTGGCTGTTCCACCGGGGTCATCTCCTCAACGAGATCGCCATGCCGAGGTGGTCACGCTCGCCACGCATCCAGGCGCCAGCCACTCGGCCGGCGTCGTTGGATGGGCCAACGCGCATCTCGCATGACGGTAGGGAATCAAGGAAGGATCGGCCATACCGGCGGGTCCGCAGGCGGCTGTCCAGCACGATCATGATGCCACGATCCGTCTTGCTGCGGATCAGGCGGCCGAAACCCTGGCGGAATTTCAGGATCGCCTGGGGCAGCGAGTACTGGTTGAACGGATCGTCGAACTGCTCGCTGCGCGCCTCGACAATCGGATCGGTGGGCGGCGCGAACGGCAGCCGCGCGATGATCAGGCAGCTCAATGCCTCGCCGACGACGTCCACGCCCTCCCAGAAGCTGCTGGTGCCAAGGAGCACGCACGGACGCCCGCTCTTGAATGTCTCCAGCAGGCGCGCCCGCGAGCTGCCATCGACCCGCTGCCCGAGCAGGATGATCTTGCGGGCGTCGAGCGCATCGCGCAGGCCCATGTAGGTCGCGCGCAACTGACTGTGTGACGTGAACAGGACCATCGTGCGGCCCTTCAGCTCGGTGGCCGCGGCGAGGACGATCTGCTCAACCGCCCGTTGGTAGCCCTGCTGGTTCGGCTCCGGCGCATTGGTGGGCAGGTAGACCAGCGTTGAGGTGGCGTAGTTGAACGGCGAGCCGACCGTCAGCTCCTCGGCGTCCTGGAGCGACAGCCGATCCTTCACGTAGCGGAAGTTGCCCTCGCTGGTCAGCGTGGCCGAGGTCAGCACGGCGGCGGCCAGCGGGCCGACCAGTTGTTCGCGGATCGTCGGGCCGATGTCGAGCGGGGCGGCGTTCACGCCAAGCTCGTCGGTCTGGCCGAAGGTGAGCCACGCGATGACGTTGTCGCTCGACTCGGCGATGACCTTCGTGAAGTGGAGGCGGGTCTCCTCCCAAGCCGTCCCCTGCGCCGTCAGCTCTCCAAGGGTGGTGTCCTGCACCTCGTCGCGCGAGGAGAGGGCGTCGAGGCCCGCGATCAGCTCGGCGACCGTCTTCTGGAGGTCGAGCATGTCCCGCCCGACTTCCCCCCACAGGATGTCGATCTCCGACCAGAGTGGGTGCGAGCGCAGGGCGCGCGTCAGCCTGACCGTGGCCGGGCCGCCCTCGCCACGCCGATTCTGCTCGCGGGTGAAGGTGGACAGCATCCCGAACAGCCGGTCCATGCCCGACCGCACCCGGACCACCTGCTGCCGGCCTCGGTCCAGCCGGCGCCAGTGCTCTTCCTTCTTGGCGTCGTCCGGCGTCGCGTGGACCAGTGCGCCGGTCGCCTCGTTGAGCAGGCCCGGCCCTTCGCTCGTGACGGCGTCTGCCAGCTCGCCCAGCCGCCGGGCCACCTCGCGCGCGGTGACGCGCCGGCTCAGCTGCGCCGTCGCCTCGTCCTCCAGGTGGTGGGCCTCGTCCACGATCAGGTGCCTGTACTCGGGGAGCACCTGGTTGCCCGTGACCACATCCGAGAGCAGCAGCGAGTGGTTCACGATGACGACGTGAGCGCTGTCGGCGGCCCGACGGGCGCGCGCCACGAAGCAGGTGCCCTCGCGGTGGTAGGGGCACCGCAGGGGCGAGCAGACCTCGGCGGCGGCGGCGACCTTGCTCCAGGCCTCGTCCTCCTCAGGCGTCAGGCGCAGTTCGGCGCGGTCGCCAGAGGTCGTCCGTGTCAGCCAGATCAGCGTGCGGATCAGCAGCATCCGCTCGCCGGGGCTGAGGTCGTCGGTCTTGAAGAGGGTGAGCCAGCGCCGGAGGCAGAGGTAGTTGCCGCGGCCCTTCAGCACCGAGACCCGGGCCGGCAGCCCGGTCGCATGGAGCAGGTCGGGCACGTCCTTGTCGAGCAGCTGATCCTGCAAATTGATCGTGTTGGTGGACACGACGACCCGCATGCCGTTCTCGACCGCGAACCGCAGCGCTGGCAGCAAGTAGGCCAGCGACTTGCCCGTGCCGGTGCCGGCCTCGACCAGCAGCGTGTCGCCGTCGTTGAGGGCCGTGGCGACGGCCTGGAGCATCCGGCGCTGGGCCGGCCGGTCCTCGTAGCCACGCAGCGAGCGGGCGACCTCGCCGCCGGGGGCCATCGACGAGGCCAGCGACTTCGGGTTGAGCGCGACGAAGCGCCCGTCCGGCTCGACAGGCTCACTGGCGGCCGGCGGCTTGAGATCGTCCAGCGGCCCACCCCCGAACGTCTCGACCTGCCGGCTCTCGATCATCCGGCGTACCCGCTGCTGATGCACCAGCTCGAAGACGGTCTTGAGCGGCCAGTCCAGCGTCGTCGCGAGCCGCACGACCTGGCTCAGCGTCTCCAGCGAGTGCTCGCCGACCTTCTCGACCAGGGCGTTGAAGACGGCGCGGGCAAGCTCGGCGTCCGCGAGCGCGCGGTGCGGGATGTCGCCGCCGACGCCCAGGTCGCGGGCAATCGAGCCGAGGTCGTAGGCTTTGAGGCCGGGCCGCAGCAGCACGGCCAGCTCGAACGTGTCGAAACGGCGGTTCGCCAGATCGAGGCCGGCCTTTTTCAGGTTCTCAAGGTCGATCCCGATGGACTGCCCGACGATGGTCGCGCCGCCGATGAAGCGCGACAGCCGCTCCAGCACCGGCCGCAACGACTCGCCGTTGGCGAGGTCGCGGGCGGTCAGTCCGGTCAGGTTGCCGACCTTGAAGGTCAGCGCACCCTTCGGTCGGACCAGGGCGCTGAACGTGTCCAGCGTCTCCGCACCGCGAAACTTGACGGCGCCGACTTCGATGATCTCGGAGCCGGCGTCGGTATCGAGGATTTCCAGGTCGAGCGAGACCAGCGGCAGATCGATCACAGCGCGCAGGGCCGTCCACGTTCCAGAATCACGGACGGGATCGTACCATGCGCGCCGCCCACGGACCGCTAGATAGAGAGCTTTCGCATCACCATCCTGATGAGCAGGGTTCGCACCACCGGGTTCGCAAGGAGGCGTGCGGCTACGGGCAGCAGTTCAACGGCCTGCTCGACGCGCGCGGCGGTGCGCTGCGCCTTGCGTGCGGCCGGCCGCGTGCGGCGCGCGCCGAGCCAGTAGCCGACGGCGCCGCCGAAGAGGACGGCGGCGGCGCCCATCAGGACCGGCGTCACCGGCGGCGACGTCTCGACCAGCCGGAACGCTTGCTGACGGGCTGCCGAGAAGGGCTGCGTCGGCTCCACCCGCTCCCGGTCCGCGGCAGCATCAAAGGCGGCGATGCGGTCATCCTCGCTCTCGGGCTGCGACTCCCCATTGACCTCGTACAACGTGTGAGCAGCGTGGCGTGACATGATCCTGGTCTCCGAGTGTGCTGACCGCCACTAGGCAAGTCCCGTGCCCTGATGGTGAACGGCGACAACGCTAGCGCTTGTAGACGTCCAGCGCGCGCTGCAAGATCGAGCGGGCCGCTGGCGTCGCGAAGTCGGTGCCCGAGCCGCGATGCTCCATGATGACCGCGATGGCGACGCGCGGATCGTCGGCCGGGGCGTACCCGACGAACCACGAATGGGTCAGGCTGCCGTCCGGACCGGCTTCGGCGGACCCCGTCTTGCCACCCACCTTGACGTTGGCGATGGCGGCCGGCTTCGCGTAGGCCGTGTCGACGCTCAACACCATCATCTCGTTCAGCGTCTGGGCCGTGCTGGCCTCAAAGGCCCGACCCAGGACGCCGCCCCCACGATTCTGGGTGCTGACCGCCCCGCTCGGAGAGGTGATCTCGGTGGTCAGGTACGGGGCCGGCACGTTGCCGCCGTTCGCGACGGCCGCCGCGACCAGCGCCATGTGCAGGGGCGTCGTGGCGATCTCCCCCTGCCCGAAGCCAGTCTGGGCCAGCAACGACGGATACCAGGCGTTGCCGCCCTTGAGCTGTCCGCCCTCGACCCCGATCTCAAACGGGATCGGGCGGCCGATCATGAAGCGCCGTGCGTACTCTTCGAGGCGGTTGGCGCTTGCGCCCAGGGCGTCCTGCCAGGGGAAGGGCGCTTTCAAGCCGTCGGCAAGCTGCAGCTTCGGCGTGCCCAGCTCCAGCGCCGTCAACGCGAACGTCCGATTGCACGACCACGCGAACGCCTCGCGGAAATCGACGTTCGCAAGGTGGGCGTGATTCCGGCAGTCGACCGTGAGGCTGTCGATCTTGATCGGATCGACGCAGCGGAACTTCTGGCGTGGATCGACCAGCCGCAGATCGAGGGCGGCGGCGGCGGTCACCAGCTTGAACGTCGAGCCGGGCGTGTACGACGCGCCGACCGCCCGGTTGACGAGCGGCCGGGTTGGATCGTCCAGCAGGGCCTGCCACTGCTCGTCCAGTGCGCCGGGCTCGAACGTCGGCGCGCTGGCCAGCGCCAGCACCGCGCCCGTCTTCGGATCGAGCACCACCACCGCCCCAGGTCGGCCGGCCAGGGCATCGTTCGCCGCCTGCTGGATGCGGGCATCGACCGTCAGCGTCACGTCCGAGCCGACGGTGGGGCGGTGATACAGGGTGTCCCGCAGCCGCTCGAACGGGTCCGCCGAGCGCGTGCCGCTCAGGTACTCGTCGTACTTCGCCTCGATGCCGCTATTCCCGAACTGCCCGCTGTGATAGCCCACGACGGCGGCCATCCCACCGACCGGATACGTACGGTGGTTGCCGCCGTCCTCGTCCGGCAGGTTCTCCGCCAGCACCTTGCCCGTGCGGTCGAGGATCTTCCCGCGCACGACGCGCCGGGCTTCCTCGGCGATGCGTGGATTGGTGGCGCGAGCCAGGACGTCGTCCTGACGGAAGAACTGCCAGTAGCCGAGCGCGAGCGCGATCAGCACGAAGCCGCTCAGCAGCACCAGTTGCAGGCGTTCCAGACTACGCTGCATCCGCGGACCTCCGAGGCTCGCCGGACACCGCCAGCAGCAGCCCGAGCAGCACGAAGTTGGCGAGCACCGAGCTGCCGCCGTAGCTCAACAGCGGCAGCGTCACGCCCGTCAGCGGGATCAGCTTGAGCGTGCCGCCCAGGATCACCAGCGCCTGGATGCCAACCACTGAGGTCAACCCGGCTGCCACCAGCGCCCCGAACGAGTCGCGGGCCAGCATCGCGACCCGCAGTCCGCGATGGATCAGCACCACGTACAGCGCCACGACGACCAGTGTGCCGGCCAGCCCGATCTCTTCTCCGATGGCCGCGATCATGAAGTCGGTGTGGACGGCCGGGACGTAGCGCGGGTAGCCGTAGGTCAGCCCCGATCCGAACAGCCCGCCGGCTGAGAGCGCCGTCAGCCCCTGCACCAGTTGGTAGCCCGTGGTATCAGCCGTGGCCCACGGATCGAGCCAGGTCTCCACGCGGATCTTGACCACGCTGAACAGCCGGTACAGCAGGCTCGCGCCGCCGGCGAAGAGCACCAGCCCGCCGACGACGTAGACGGCTCTGCCGCTGGCGACGTACAGCATGCTCAAGAACAGGCCAAACAGCAGCAGCGCCGCCCCGAGATCGCGCTGGAGGACGATGATGCCCAGGGCCAGCGCCAGCATCAGCAGCAGCGGCGCGAGGTACGGCAGTGGCGGGAGCCGGAACGGGCCGACCCGCACGTTCGAGAGCGCGAGCAGCTCGCGGTAGTCGTCCAGGTAGGCGGCGAAGAAGATGACCAGCAGCACCTTGAGGATCTCGGAGGGCTGGAAGTAGACGCCGCCGACACCGAGCCAGAGACGCGCACCGCTGCCGTTCGGGTCGATGCCGAAGACGAACGTCGAGAGCACCAGCAGGATGCCCAGCACAGCCCAGGTGTACCGGTACCGGCGCAGCCAGCCGACGCTCGGCAGAATGGTCAGCGTGCCGAGCATGGCGACGGAGCCGACGCCGACCCACATCGCCTGGCGGGTGGCAAGGTCCGGTTCGAGGCGGGCCACCATCACCATGCTGAGGGCCGCCAGCATCGCTCCCGTGGGCAGGATGACCTCGTCGGCGTGCGGGTGGCGCAGCGACAGCCAGAGGTGCGACACGAACAGGGCCGTCGCCAGCGCTGCGACGATCGCCTGCTCGCGCTGGCCGGGCGCCTCGCCGCGCGCCAGCGAGATGGTGGTGAGGCCGGTGGCCAGCAACAGGACCGGCAAGACCAGCAGCATCAGCTCCAGCCAGCGCGGGCGAGCCTGCCGCGGTTGCGCGCCGAGCGTCATCATGCTCATGCGGGCCGCCGCGCGGAGACTCGCGGCGTCATCGCACGATCCGCAGGCGCACGTCGCCGATGCCGATCACGTCGCCCGGCGTCAGCCCGACCTCGCCGTTGACCGGCCGGTCGTTCAGCGCCGTACCGTTCGTGCTGCCACGGTCCGCGAGCCACCAGGAACCGTCGCGCTGGATGATGGCGGCATGGTCGGCCGAGATGTAGGTCCCGTCCAACACGATGGTGTTGCCCTCTGCCCGCCCGAGACGCGTGACCGGCCGCAGCGACAGCGTCTCGCCCGGGATCAGGCTGGTGTCGCCGGGATCGACGACGACCAGGCGCGCGCCCGGGCCCCGGACGCGCGCGTCCGGGGCCGCCAGGGCCGCTCGCCGCAGCTCCCGCCCTGCCGCCACGACCACGAGCGCCACGAACAGGTACAGCAGCCCGATCAGCGCGAGCCGCAGCAGGAGGATGATCGCCTCGGCGGTCAGCTCGAACATCGGGCCGGGTAACCGAGGCCAGGAATCCACGCGCTAGCGGTCGGTTGTGCCAACGTCGGCCAACACCTGAACGCCGAAGCCGCCGAGAGACAGCTGACAGCCCGCCGCGATGCGATCATGGACGACGGGGCGTCCCGCAAGCAGTGTGCCGTTGGTGCTGCCCAGGTCACGGATATGCGGTCCCAGCTGGTCCATCACGATCTGTGCGTGATACCGCGAGACGCGCGAGTCGGATAGGACGAGATCATTGTCGGGCGCGCGACCGATGCGGACCACGTTCCCGACCAGCCGGACGTTGCGGCCATCTTCCAGCAGCAGCAGCAGCGGACCGGCCGGGGCGCCCGGCGACGCCTCCGAGCGCTGCGCACGCGGAAGGTGGGCGGTGGGCGCAATCGGCTGGACCGGGCGTGTGGGCGGCGCATCTGGCAGCGTCGAGCCAGCGGGCGGCGAGGTGTCGGACATCGCGGCGATCACGCGCAGACCGCGTCTCCTCACCCGTGGGTCGCCCTCCACGCGGACGGCGATCGCGGCGAGGGGGACCAGGCTGCGCTCGTCGGCAAACTCGCGGAGGTAGCGCTTGATGCGTGCCTCCAGCGTGGTCTGGTAGGGCCGAATCTCGTCGGCGTCGGCCGGGTTGAGCAAAATGGTGAACTGGTTCGGCGCTTCGATGCCATCAGGCCCAACCCACTGGCCGCGCTCCATCGCCCGCGCGCACGCCTTCGCCAGCTCGATGGGCTGCAGCCGCTGCCGAAAGATGGCGCGCGATCCACCCTCGACGGCCCGTTCGAGCATCCCTTCAATTCGACCGAGCAACCCCGGCACGGTTCGCTACTCCACCAGCGGACGGTCCGGACAGCGGTCCGGCCAGCAACGTCAGATCACCAATCGCCCGAGAGTGTGACCCAAGTGACAGAACGAGCGACGACGGTCGCGGACGCACGATCCGTCAGGCGGGTCACGCCAGATGGACGCGCTGCATGCACGTTCGGTTCCAGCCGTCGGCGCGGGTGACCCGCCCTTCCGCTGATGCCCGTCTCAGGGCATCGGCTGGCAGGTCGGGCAGGTGTAGGTGCCGCGACCGGCGAACTGACACTTCACGATGGTGCTGCCGCAGACCGGGCACGGCTGCCCCTTGCGACCGTGAACCCGTGGGAAGTCACGATGCAATGCCGCCTTGCCGTTCAGGATCTCGGCCACGCCCTCGCGCACGGCCAGCCCCAGGATCTCCCTGATGGCCGCGTGCAGGCGGGCCAGCGCCGCCTCGTCCAGGTCGCCGACGCGGGTAGCTGGCGTCAGGCGGCTGGCGAAGATGATCTCGTCGGCGTAGATGTTGCCGATCCCCGAGACGACGTGCTGATCCAGCAGCACCGGCTTGAGCGGCATCTTCTGGCGCCGCGCCAGCTGCCCGCGCAGCACGTCCAGCGTGAACGCGTCGTCCAGCGGCTCGGGGCCAAGCTTCGCCGCCGCCAGGAGCGGCTCGACGCCCGCCTCTGGGAGGATCCAGACCCGCCCGAACTGGCGGATGTCGGTCAGGTAGAGGGCGCTGCCATCGTCGAAGCGGAAGATGACGTGCGTTGACTTGTGCGGCAGCTCCGCGCCAAACGACGGGACCGGATGGCCGCCCTCGGCCAGCATCTGGTTCCGGGCGTCGCGGTGCACTAGCTGGCCCGCCAGCCGCAGGTGCAGCACCAGCGCCAGCCCATCCGAAAGGTCCGCGATCAGGTACTTGGCTCGCCGCCGCAACGCCTCGATGCGCTTGTCGATCAGGTCGGCAGCGGTCAGGCCCGTCGGCCCGACCACCTGCTTGGCGAGGCGCACGTCCACGGCGGCGAACGTCCGCCCGACCAGCGTCAGCGCCAGATCGCGTCGGAGCGTCTCGATCTCGGGCAGCTCTGGCACTAGCGGCCTCCGACCGCCGCCGGCAGCTCAAGATGCTTCAGCTCCTCCCAGTTGTCGCCGCTTCGCAGCTCGACGTTCAGCGGGACGTCGAGCTTCATCGCGTCGCACATGATCGTTCGGAGGTCGGCGGCAAACGTCTCGACCGAGCCGCGCGGCAGCTCGAACAGCAACTCGTCATGCACCTGCAGCACCATCAGCGTGCCCAGGTACGCCGCTTCGATCCGCTTCTGCACCTCGATCATGGCGATCTTGACGATGTCGCTGGCCGTCCCCTGAATCGGATGGTTGATCGCCATGCGCGCGCCGGCCATGCGGACGTTGCGGATCGGGCTGGTCAGCTCAGGGATGTAGCGCCGTCGCTCCAGCAGCGTGGTGACGTACCCGCGCTCCTCGGCCTCCTTGAGCAGGTTGTCCTGGAACGCCTTGACGGTCCCGAACCGCTCGAAGTACTGCTTGATAAAGGCGGCGGCCTGCTCCTGGGGCAGCCCGCTCTGCTGCGCCAGCCCGTACTCGCTCATCCCGTACAACACGCCGAAGTTGACGACCTTTGCCAGGCGCCGTTCGTCGGAGGTGACCTCGGCGATGGGGCGGTTCAGCACCTCGGCGGCGGTCGCGGCGTGGATGTCCTGGCCCTCGGCGAACGCCTCGACCAGGGTTGGGTCCTTGGTGTAGTGGGCCAGGACCCGCAGCTCGATCTGGCTGTAGTCGGCGCTCAGGAGGCAGGTCTCGGATGACGCCGTCACGAACGCCCGCCGCACGCGCTTGCCCATGTCCGTGCGGATCGGGATGTTCTGCAGATTCGGGTCGGAGCTGGAGAGGCGGCCGGTCGCGGCAACGGTCTGGTGGAACGACCCGTGGACGCGGCCGGTATCCGGGTTGACCATCAGCGGCAGCGCGTCGATGTAGGTCGACTTCAGCTTCTGCAACTGCCGGTGCTCCAGCACCAGATCGATGACCGGATGCGCGCCGCGCAGCTCTTCCAGCACCTCGGCCCCGGTGGACGCCTGCCCGGTCCGCGTGCGCTTGGACTGCGGCAGCTTCAGCTCCTTGTAGAGCACGTCCCCGAGCTTGGTCGGCGAGTTGATGTTGAACTCGTGGCCGACGCTGGCGTAGGCATCGCGCTCGATCTCCGCGAGCCGCTCGGCCAGCTCCTTCGACATCGCATGCAGGTACGGTACGTCCACGGCGATACCGTTGCGCTCCAGCGTTGCCAGGACCGGCACCAGCGGCAGCTCGACCTCGCGGAACAGGCTGCCGAGGCCGGCCTCGTGCAGCTCGCGGTCGAGGATCGGGACCAGCCGGCAGACGGCTACGGCCTCGTCGCGGGCATACTGCGCGACCGTCTCGACGGGCAGCCGGTCCATCGTGGTCGCGCCGCGGCCGGTCCCGAGCAAGGTGCTGGCGGCCGGCATCTCCTGTTGCAGCTTGTTCCAGGCAAGGTCGCGCAGGGCGAAGGCGCGCTGGTTCGACTCCAGCAGGTACGCCGCGATCATCGTGTCGAACGCCAGGCCCTCGACCTCGACCCCGTTCCGCGCCAGCACCATCTCGTGAAACTTGGCGTTGTGCGACCACTTGGCGACGCCCGCGTCTGCCATGAGCGGCGTCAGCCGGTCGCGGACGTCGCTCCAGGCAAGTTGCTCCCCGCCGTCCAGATGTCCAACGGGGATGTACCAGCGAGCCTCGGGGCTGGCCGCCAACCCAACGCCGACCACCTCGGCGCGCATCGGCAGCGTCCCAACGGTTTGCATATTGAGGGCGATGCTCGGCGCGGTCCGGAGGACCGCCAGGGCGGCATCGAGCTGCTCGGCGGTCCGCACGATGCCGTCGTCGGCCTGACGAGCGCTCGCCGACGGGTCGGCTGCCGCGCCGTCGGCCGACGCCGCTTCGCCGGCCGCCTCCGCGAACAGGCTCATCTGACGCGTGTCCGCGCCCCCGCCGCCGCCCGTCTCGGCTGCGCCGCCCATCGAGCGG
This sequence comes from Chloroflexota bacterium, assembly GCA_020850535.1. NCBI lineage: Bacteria > Bacillati > Chloroflexota > Chloroflexota bacterium. Next base: position 85,722 of record JADZEM010000004.1, on the reverse strand, counting down.
CTGATGTCGTCCAGCATGCGCCGGAAGCCCAGCTCGTGGAACAGGGCCACCACCCGCTGCCGGTCGAAGTCGCCCAGCGTGGCGTTGGTCAGGTCAAGCGTAATGTCCACGTCGCGGATGATCGTGGCGAGATCCTTGGCCATCACTACCTGATCGTGAAGCGGCTCCAGCAGCGCCTTCTGCTTGGCTGAAACCTTCTCCATCTGCTCGTACATCGTCTCGATGGTGCCGAACTGCTGGATCAGCTTCGAGGCCGTCTTGTCCCCGATGCCGGGCACCCCGGGGATGTTGTCTGAACTGTCGCCGCGCAGTGCCTTGAAGTCCGGGATGTGCGTCGGCCCGAAGCCGTACCGCTCGACGACCTGGGCCTCGTCGTAGAGGACCGTGTCCGAGAAGCCGCGCCGTGAGGTGAGCACCCGGGTGTGCGGGCTGACGAGCTGCAGCGCGTCCATGTCCCCCGTCAGGATGACGACGTCCAGCCCCTGCGCCTCGGCCTGCTTCGAGAGCGTGCCGAGCAAATCGTCCGCCTCGAAGCCCTCCTTCGAGTGGATGGGGATGTTCATGCAGTCCAGCAGGTTGAAGATGATCGGGAACTGCGGCGAGAGCCCCTCTGGCGCCGGGCCGCGCGTGGCCTTGTACTCGGGATACCGGGCCTTGCGGAACGTCTTGGACGAGTAGTCGAACGTGGCGATGACATACTTCGGCTTCAGCTCGCGCCAGACCTTGAACAACATCGACGTGAAGCCGTGGACGGCGTTCACCAGCTCACCCTTAGGTGACGTGAGGTTCGGCACGCCGTAGAACGCTCGGAAGACGAGGGCGTGTCCGTCGATCAGCACCAGGGTGTCAGTCATACAGTCCCAACCTTCGGGTGAGAGCGTCGCGGTTCCGTTGGAGCGTATCGCGAAACGTGTCCGAGTCGATGGGATCGGTCCACATCACCAGCGCATCCTCGTTGTTGTCGCTGTAGTAGCGCCGACGCAGCCCCATCTCCTTGAAGGTGTACTTCTCGTAGAGCCGTTGCGCGACGTCGTTGGACACGCGCACTTCGAGGGTCAGCCAGCGCGCGCCGATCTGCTTCGCGCAGTCGATCAGCGAGACCAGCAGCAGCTCGCCCAGGCCGTTGCCCTGGAAGTCGGGATCGACGGCGATGGTGGTGATGTGCGCCTCGTCCGTCATCAGCCAGAGGCCGGCGTACCCGACGATGGACCGCAGCTCAGACTCCAGCGCCGGCGACGGCGTCGGCTCGGTGGGGCCGCGCAGCATCCGCGACAGCCGGACGAACAGGCCCGGCTCGCTGCCAGCCGGCTTCGGGGCCTCCACCATGGGCGCGCTGCTGTTCGGCTCGACCAGCCGGACCACAAAGTAGTGCGCCGACTTGTTGGTCTGGATCTCGCGGCGATACGCGTTCTGCGGCCAGGGCTGTGCGAAGCAGCGGCGCTCGATTGCGCTGACCACGGGGATATGCTCGATCCGCATCGGATCGACGCGAAACCGCCCCGCCTGTTCTGTGCCTGCCTCAGCCACCACGCTCGCGTCTCCATCGCCCGTCAATTGACGGACGGCTACACCTGTTCAGCCGGTCTGGCTGCTCTGCTCCATGCTACTGCCGGACAAGGTAGATTGGCTCGCCCTCGTCGGCAGATGGTGGGACGTTGTGATTCAATCGCCACCAGCCCAGCGCTGCGAGGACGGCCGGCCTCCTGACCGAGAGGGCCGGCGGGGCCACGTACACCCGTTCGCCCAGCTCCGCGAGGGCCGCGCGCGCCGCTGCGTCGAGATCCCCGACCACGCAGCACAGGCCACTACTGGCTAAGCGTACCAGGGAATCAAGCGTGACCCCCACGACCTCGCTCACCTGGGTCCAACAGTGGCCATCATGCTCGAAGCGGGCCGTGGCGAACCGCCCTCGTCCGGCCGCCAGCACGGCCTGCACCGGGTATGTCATCGGCGGCAGACCGTTCGCCAGCACGTCCAGCGAGCCGACGCCGTAGAGGGGGATGCCGAGGCCAAGCTGCAGCCCCCGAGCGACAGACAGGCCGACCCGCAGCCCCGTGAATGACCCAGGCCCCCGCGCCGCCACGACGCCGGTCAGGTCGGCGGCCCGGCGTCCGACACGCAGCAGCGTCTGCTCGACGAGCGGCATCAGGTGGCGGCCATGGTCCCGACCGGCCTGCCAGACAACCTCGGCCAGCACGTCGCCGTCGTAGAGCGCGATGCCCGCCCGCGTCGTGGACGTATCGATGGCCAGCAGCACGTCAGCGTGCCTCCGTGGCGGTTCGCAGGGCGGCGATCAGGTGCGGCGCGTCCGAGTCGATGGTCAGCCGACGCTCGTCTTCGGAGGTCGCCTCGATACGGATGATGGTGGCGCCTGCCCGGAGGTCGCCTGGCAGGGCGTCGGGCCACTCGATGGCGCAGACGCCGCCGGCTGCGCGCCAGTCGTCGAGGCTGTCCAGCATCTCGTCGTCCAGGCGGCCGTCGAGACGATACAGATCGACATGGAACAGGGTCAGGCGGCCCTGGTGCTGCACCATCAGCACGAACGACGGACTGGCGACCGTCCCGCGGACGCCGAGTCCGGCGGCCAGCCCCTGCACGAGCACCGTCTTGCCGACCCCAAACTCGCCGTCGAGCAGCAGCGTGTCGCCCGGCTCGGCGGCCTCGCCGAGCGCCAGCCCGATCCGGCGGGTCTGCTCGGCTGAATGGGATACGATCTCCAGGTGCATCGTCATACCGTCGGGCCGCCCTGGCGGAAATGGTCCCATGAGCCGCGCGGCGTCGGCACGGGCGCGCCCCGCCCATCGACCACGCTGACCTGACCGGGCCGCCCCGCCGCGAGCCGCCCGACCACTGTCATCGGCGGCAGGCCGCGGCGTTCCAGCTCCCGCGAGGTCGCGGCGACCGTCCCAGGCGGCCCGGCGACCAGCAGCTCGTAGTCCTCGCCGCCCGCGAGCGCCAGCGCACGGGCCTGCGCCTCGCCGAACTGGCGGATCAGCGCCGGCGACAGTGGCAGCCGCTCGTAGTCGAGCAGGGCGCTCAGGCCGGAGGCGTAGGCGAGCTTGCCGGCGTCGCCAAGCAGCCCGTCCGACAGATCCATGCCACAGCGCAGCCCGGCGCCCACCGCCACCAGCCCCTCGACCACACGGGGGACCGGGCGACGGTGGCTCGCCAGCAGCTCGGCGGTGACGGCGTCGGCCGGCTGCACGGCCAGACTGTCGCCGCCCGCTTCGAGCAGCGACAGGCCCCCGCTCGACCCGCCGAGCGTCCCCGTCACGGCCAGGACGTCGCCCGGCTGTCCGGCTGCTCGGCGCAGCCCCGGCCCGCTGACCTCGCCCACCACGGTCACGCTGATCAGGGTGAACGGCGAGGACACGGTGTCGCCGCCGGCCACGGAGACGCCGAGCCGCTCGGCCGGATCCCAGTGGTGGCGGCCGGCCTCCGCGAGCGCACGGTCAAGGTCGGCAAGGCCCCGGTACAGCTCTTCAAGGTCAGCCACGAGGGTCTCCGCCCGCAACCCCAGCGTGACGAAGGCCCTGGTCGGCCGCGCGCCCATCGCGGCGATGTCGCTGACGTTCTCCGCCAGCGCCTTCCACCCGAGGTCGCGCCAGCCCGTCGTGCGATGCCGAAAGTGCACATCCTCGATCAGCGCATCGGTGGTCAGCACCTGCTGTGCGCCCGGGGTGGGCTGCCAGACCGCCGCGTCATCCCCGATCCCCATCGTGCCGGTGGCTTCCGGTTGCAGGGGGTCGCGGCCGGCCGGCGCGAGCACCCGGGCAAGCCGGGAGATCAGGCCGAACTCGCCAAGCGCGGAGACGGTGAGGCTCGAATCGGGCGACACACGGGGCGACGGTTGGGGCGACGAATCGGACACGCGCATTCCTGCGAAGAAAGTGGCCGGACGCGGCGAGCGGTCCGTACCAGGGATTGTAGTCAGCCCGAGGGTGAGACTGGAGAACGCATCCGCGAGACGATTGGCGGGCGAGTTTCAGGATTGACCGAAACATGCATCACTTTTGGCCGTTTGGGCGCGTTGTAGGTGGCGCATGGGGGCGGTTCGTAGCGTACAATGTCGCAGAGACGCAGCAGTACGAACCGTCTGGCGGATTGACAATCCGCCCGTCGGTCGGACGACCGAGGTTGTGCGGTATCTGGAGAGGCGGACTGCCGGGAAGCGACTCGACGGAATGCCACGCTTGCGACGTTTCGGGTGAGGATCTCGCAACCGCGCCATAAAGGTGCTATACTCGCCCCGAATGTCCGGCCGGAGGGATGCAATGTCTATTGGTAAGGCCGTTCGGGATCTCATTGAGGCGCGTGGACTGCGCCCGGCTGAGGTCGCAGACCGGCTCGGTGGAAAGCGAAACCGAGCGACGTTCTACCGCCTGTTGAGCGGCGAGACGAACGATCCCCGAGTGAGCACGCTGCTCGAGATCTGCAGCGCGCTGACCACCAGCCCCAGCGAGCTGCTCCAGCTGGCTGGCCTGCTCCAGTACCAGGAGCGCTCGCTCAAGCTGATCGACGTCGAGCTGCGACAGGCGTTCGGCGAGATGCAGCAGCTGGACGAAGAGGACAAGCGGCTCTGCCTCGCGCTGCTGCGAGGCGTGATCGACCTGCGCGCCCAGCGCACCGAGGCGCGGCCGCGGCGGCGCGCTTCGCGACTTCTTCAGAAGGTCTGACGCGAGCGCGCGCTCTCGCTGAGTCCCACCGTCGCGGCCCGGACCACGAGCGCTTGCATTCGCGCAACGCAAGCCAGCGCGGCCCTCAGGACGTGAAGGCGGCCGTCGGTCTCGCTCGTCTCAACGGCGAGCGGGACCGACGGCCGCCTTCTTCTGCGCCGGGTGCGCCGGGCGGTCGGTCAGCCTCTACAATCGGGTATGCCGATCTACGAATACCGTTGTGGCGCGTGCTCGCGCCGCTCCAGCCTCTACTTTCAGACGTTCTCGGCCGCCGAGCGCGCCGAGCCGCGTTGCGAGCATTGTGGCTCCGCCGACGTCTCGCGGTTGGTGTCGCGGGTGGCCATCCTCAAGTCGGAGGAGAGCCGGCTCGAGGATATGTCGATGGATGCGGACCTCGCCGGTGTGGACGAGAACGATCCGCGCAGCATCGCGCGGTGGGCCCGCAAGATGGGTGAGCAGCTCGGCGAAGACGTCGGAGACGACTTCCGCGAGATGGTCGATCAGCTCGAAGCAGGCGAGACGCCGGACGACGCGCCGGCCGCCGGTGGCTACGGCGGCGACGACCTGGGCGGGTTTGGTGGCCTGAGCGGTCCTGGCCGCCTGGACGCGAGCTTCCCGGCCGCCGGCCCGACTGACGAAGGCTGAGTCTGCCTCAGTCTCCGAAGCTCACGCCGATGTACCGCGCCGTCTGCACGCGTTCGCCCTGCGGCGGCACCAGTTTGGCCGTTCGGACGGCGTCCTCGAGCGGCACCGGCACGATCTCCGCGCCGCGCACGGCGACCATCTTGCCCCAGTCGCCCTGCCCGACCAGCCAGGCCGCCGCGCAGCCGAGCCGCGTCGCCAGCACACGGTCGAACGGCGTCGGGGTGCCGCCGCGCTGGGTGTGCCCGAGAACTGTCGCGCGGACCTCGTGCTTGATGCGCTGCCCCAGCTCGTCCGCCAGCCAGACGCCGACGCCGCCCAGGCGCGGAAAGCCGTCCGGGCCGATCCGCATGGCAATCGGCGCGCCGCCGACCGGGTGCGCGCCTTCGGCGACCACGACGATGCTGAAGGTGCGGCCCCGCCGGTTGCGGTCCTCGATGGCCTGAGCGACACGCTCGAGACGGAACGGGATCTCGGGGAGCAGGATGACGTCGCCGCCGCCAGCCAGGCCCGCTTCGAGCGCGATCCAGCCGGCGTTGCGCCCCATCACCTCGACGATCATCACGCGGTGGTGCGCTTCAGCGGTCGAGCGCAGGCGGTCGATGGCGTCGGTCGCGGTGGCGACGGCGGTGTCAAACCCGAAGGTCACGTCCGTCGCGGCAAGGTCGTTGTCGATGGTCTTCGGGACGCCAACGATCGGCACGCCCAGCTTCTGGAACTGGAGTCCGATACGCATCGAGCCGTCGCCGCCGATCACGACGAGGCCGCCGATGTCGAGATCCTTGAGGCGCTGGACCACCTCAGCCGACAGGTCCACGGTCTGCTCGGTCCCGTCGATCATCCTGCGGAAGGCGAACGGGTTGCCCCGATTGCTGGTGCCGAGGATCGTGCCGCCCTGCGTGAGGATGCCCCGCACGTCATCGCCGCGGAGGGGACGCGTGCCGTTCGGTCCGCACAGCCCCTCGAACCCATCGAGGATACCGACGAGATCCCAGTCATAGTGAGATTCGGCGGTCTTCACGAATGCCCGGATGACGGCGTTCAGTCCGGGGCAGTCGCCACCGGCCGTGAGGACGCCGACGCGCCGAAGCTGCCCAGCTACCATGATGTCACCCCAGTCTGGCTGCCAGTGTCGGTCTGTCGAGTATATGTCGCTAGTCGAGAACGAACGAAAGGCCGAGCGCGTGACGGCATTTTCGTGGTGCCGGGGCCGTCTCTCTCGTATCCTCTGAGTCACGATGACAGACAGCGTTGACGCGCCCGACCCAGCAAGACAGATGGCGGCCCTCCTGGCGGGCGCCACGCGCATCGTGGCGTTCACCGGCGCAGGTATGAGCACCGAGTCCGGGATTCCCGACTTTCGGAGTCCCGGCGGCGTCTGGGACCGCAACAAGCCGATTGAGTACGCGCAGTTTCTCGCGCACAGCGAGGCGCGCCGCGAGACGTGGCGTCGCGGCCTGGAGACCTATCCGGTCGTCGCGGCGGCCGTCCCCAATGCGGGCCATCTGGCGCTGGTCGAACTGGAGCGGCGCGGCCAGTTGCTGGCCGTGGTCACGCAGAACATCGACGGATTGCATGTGAAAGCCGGTCATCAGCGCCAGAGCGTCATCGAGCTGCACGGCAACGCGCACAGCGTCCGCTGCCTGAGCTGCGACATGGAGGCGGCGCGGACCCTCGTACATCGGCGGGTGCTGGCCGGCGAGGCCGAGCCGGCCTGTGTCGACTGTGGCGGCATCCTCAAGCCGACGACCATCTCGTTCGGAGAGCCGATGCCGCGCCGCCCGCTGACGGCCGCTGAAAGGGCGATCCGCGCCTCAGACCTCGTGCTGGTGATCGGGTCGTCGCTGGTGGTGCGCCCGGCCGCCGACCTGCCCCTGCTGGCGACCCGCCTGGGCAAGCCGGTCGTCATCTTGAACCAGACGCCGACCCCGCTCGACGACCGTGCAACGCTGGTGGTGCGGGCGAAGGCGGCGGAGATCCTGCCGGCCGCTGTCGCTCTCGCCGCAGCCCCGGCGTAGCGTCTGGTGAAGCCGGAGGGTGCGTCCGCAGCCGCTGCGGACGCCGCGCTGGCCGAGGCGCGTGCGAGCGGGCTGCGGCTGATCCTCCGCATGCAGGAGATGACCGAGCGGCGTACCGTGGTGGCGGATGGCCGCGTGGACCGTGAGCGGATCAGCCGCACGGCCGGCCTGGGCGTCCACGTCTTCACCGAGGACGGGGCCGTCGGATTCGCGTCCGTGGACGACCTGCGGCCCGAAGCGGTGGTTGCGGCCGTCCAACAGGCCGGGCTGCTGGCGAGAGCGACCAGCCCACGGCGCGCGCCCCAACGCGACCCGCTTCACAGCCTCGCCGGAGCATCGGCCCTCGGAGCATCGGCCCTCGGAGCATCGGCCCTCGGAGCATCGGCCCTCGGAGCATCGGCCCTCAGTGCGCGGCGCCGGTGCGAGCGCATCGCGCAGCCTGCGCAGCCGTCTGACGCGGCTCGCCGGCTCGCCGACGCCCAGCAACTGCTGGCTGCGCTGAACGTCGGGGCGGACCGGACGGTGCGGACGTCGCTCCAGGCGATTGACGAGCGATGGCGCATCGTCAGGTCGGATGGCTGCGATGTCTGCTTCGACACCTCGCGCGTCGCCGTCCGTCACGAGCTTGGTGGCCGGATCGACGGACGGGCGGTGCGGGCCGGCGCACACCTGGCGGGCGACGCCTCGACCGATCTGCTGGACGAACAGTCGGCTGGCCGCCTCGCCGTCAGGCTGCGGCGCGCCGCCAACGATGCCGTGGCGGCAGCGTCAGCCCCGCCGCCACGGGAGGGATCGTACCGGCTGGTGCTCAACCACGCGCTGGCCAAGGGGCTGGCGCACGAGGCCATCGGCCACCTTTGCGAGACCGACGTGGATGGATCCGTGTTGATGCGCGGCGGGCGGCTGCGCCTCGGGGAGCAGCTTGCGCGCGGAACCGTCTCGATTGTGGACGGCCCGTTGCCGGGCGACTTCGTGCAGCAGCCGGTGAGCGCGAACGGGATCGAGCGCCAGACGGTCCGCCTGATCGACCGTGGCGTGCTGACGGCGGGCCTGGGCGATCTCTTCTCGGCCGAGCAGGCCGGCGCGCCCGTCACCGGGGCCTGCCGGGCGTCAAGCTATCGGGACCGCCCCACGCCACGCATGACCAATATCCGCATCGAGGTCGCGGGCGCCCTGCCGCTCGACGCCGACCCGGAGGGGCTGACCCCGGACGACGTGCTGCGCGCCGTTCGACAGCACGGACTGATCGACCGCTCGTCCCCGACGCTGTACCTGGCCGGCTACCGAGGCGGGCAGGCGCACCCCCGGCGCGGCGACTTCGTGTTTGGCGCGGACGCCGCCTACGATCTGTCCGATGGCGGGCGACCGCTGGGGCCGGCCTCGTTCTCGGGGCTGGCCGAACGGGCGCTGGCGGCCATCCGAGCTGGCATCGGGCCGCTCTGCACCGACGCCATCGGCAGCTGTGGGAAGGATGGCAGCGCCGTCTCCAGCAGCGGCGGCTCGCACGCGCTCCTGGTGCTGGACGCCGACCCCGATCTCGTGGTCACGGCTGCCCCATGATCGTCGCCGACGCTCTCGCGGCCTACCTCGACCAGAGGCCGCCGTGCGACGGCCAGCGCGTCGCCGGCTGGCGCTTCGAGGTGGCCGAGCGCACCGCGCTCCGCATCGGCATCCGCGACTCGCAGCTCGGCGGTCCGTACGAGGGGCCGGGCATCGCCCGGTGGCTGGCCGGACTCCTGGAACTGCACTGGTCCGATGGCCGTTTGACGCGCGCCCAGGCAGACCGGCAGGCGCTGGCCGATCCGCCATCGGCCCTCGCGGAGTGGCGGTCGGCGGCGCTCGTGCCGCGCCACGGTGCGCTGCCACCGCTTCCTGGTCCGTCGGTGCCACCAGCCGTCCAGACGTTCGATCCGTCCGTTTCGCAGGCTGTCTACGACGAGCCAGCGCGTGCGCTCGGGCTGCTGGCGCAACTGGGCGAGGATGCGGGACGGTCCGGCGCGGCCCGTGTCGATGCTGTCCTCCGGGTGACGGTCGGCCGTCACGCCGTCCGGTCGTCGGCCGGCTTCGTCGCGGGGTGGGACGAGACGGCGTTCAGCTTGCAGCTCTGGGCTGACGAGCTGGGAAGCGCCTCGTACGAGCGACGGAGCTGGCCATCACCCGCCGACCGTGACCGCCTGTGCGTCGAGGCGACCGAGCAGGCGCATCGTCTGCGCGTCGAGGTTCCCGTGCCGACGCCAGCGGGTGGCGTCCTCTTCGCGCCGGCCGCCGTTGACGCGCTGATCGGCCGGTTCCTGCTGCCCAACCTGAACGGGCGGACGATCCGTGAGGGCAGGAGCCTGTTCGCGCAGACGGACCTGGATCAGCGGCAGCGCGTCCTGCGCGACGATCTCAGCCTGCTGGTCGATACCACCCTCCCGTTCGAGATGGCCACGGCACCGTGCAGCCCGGAGGGCGTGAGGGCCGGGCGGGTGGCGCTGATCGCCGACGGGCGGCTGTGCCGGCCGCTGGTGGACGTGGAGGAGAGCCAGGCGCTCGGTCTGCCGCCGACGCCGCGACCGCGCGGGCGGCCGTTCGCGCTGCTCGAATGCGCCGCGCCCGCGCTCACCTGGGACCAGGCCCTGCAGGCGCTGGGGCACGGCGTGGTGGTGCGAGCGTTGCCGGGCCTGCACACCCAGGCCGTGCGTCGAGCCTCCTACGCCCTGGTGACGCCCGACGCTGAGGCGGTCGTCGGCGGCGCCGTGGTGGGCCGCTGCGCCGTCCGGCTCGCCGGGAGTCTCATCGACCATGTATCACAAGCGTCGTCTCGCGTGGTGCGCGTATCCGGTGTGCTCGGACCCGGATTGCTGGTCTTCGACGGCGTCGGCGTGACTCCCGCGTAGCACGTGCGGCGGGTGCGCTGGCAATCCTGGAGAGTCGGCCGGCTGGTGCACCACTCGATGCTATACTACGGCTGCCGAACACCAGCCCGGAAATCGGGGCATGAATCACGCGACTCGTATCCTGGTTCCAATCAATGGGAACCCCTCGGACGAAGAGGCCCTCGAGCTTGCCTGCGAAACAGCGCGGCGGTCGAAGGCCCAGGTCTATGCGATTCACGTTATCGAGGTGAAGCGCACGCTGCCGCTGGACGCCGAGCTTCGCGAAGAGGCTGAGCGCGGCGAGGACCTTCTCAACCTCGCCGAACAGGTCGGCGAACGGCTGGGCGTGACTGTCCACACAGACCTGCTCCAGGCGCGCGACGTTGGTTCAGCGATTGTTGACGAGGTCCTTGAGCGAGGCATCGATCTTGTGGTGCTCGGGATCATCTACAAGAAGCGGTTCGGGGAGTTTGACCTCGGACAGACCGTGCCGTACGTGCTCAAGCACGCCCCTTGCCGTGTGTGGGTGTGCCGCCAGCCGCTACCCTGATGGACGCCGGCGGCGGGGCGGACACGCTGCTCGCGCATTCGAATCGGTCATCCGAGTCGCCAGCGCGCGACGGCACTCGCAACTGAGGGCGATCAATTCCGATGTACGTGATCATCATGGGGTGCGGACGCGTCGGCGCCCGCCTTGCCAACCTTCTCGTCGATGCCGGGCATGAGGTGCTGGTGATGGACACCAGTCCGCCAGCATTCGACCGGCTCGGGCGCAGCTTTCCAGGCTCCACGATGGTCGGAAACGGCATCGACCACGACGATCTGATCCGTGCCGGCATCGAGCGGGCGGACGCCTTTGCGGCGGTCACGCAGGGCGACAATCGCAACATCATGGCGGCGCAGGTCGCCAAGCATGTGTTCAAGGTGCCGCACGTCGTGACCCGCATCTACGATCCGATCCGCCAGGACACGTACCAGGCGCTCGGCCTGGACGCCATCAGCCCGACGGTCATCGGCGCGCAGGTCTTCTTCGACATGCTGACCGGCAACGCGCCGCGCGGGGGGGAGTAGCCGTGTACATCATCGTCGCTGGCGGCGGGAAGGTCGGCTTTTACCTGGCGCGCGAGCTGATCGCCCAGGGGCACGAGGTGCTGCTGATCGAGAAGAGCGCGTCACGGTGCGCGCAGATCGCGGCTGAGCTTGGCAACGTGGTGCAGCGCGGGAACGCCGATGAGGCGAGCGTGCTGGCCGACGCCGGCACCAACCGGGCCGAAGTCATGGTGGCTGTCACGGGTGACGACGAGGACAACCTTGTCATCTGCCAGGTGGCGAAGCGGCGCTTCAATGTGCCGCGCGCCATCGCCCGCATCAACAATCCGAAGAACGAGGATATCTTCCGCCTGCTCGGCATCGACGCCACGGTGAGCAGCACCGACCTGATCATGTCGGTCATCGAGCAGGAGATCCCCGAGCAGGCGCTGGTGCCGTTGCTGCGGCTGCGCCACGCCGACGTCGAGGTCGTGGACATCACGCTGCCGAAGGACTCATCGCTGACGGGCGTGGCGCTGCGCGAGCTGCGCTTGCCGCCTGACTCGCTGATCGCGTTCGTGATTCGGGGAGGCGAATCGATCTTCCCGACCGGCAACACCACGTTGCGGGCCGGCGACGAGATCCTGGCGCTGACTCGCCCGAAGCACGAAGAGGATCTCCGGAAGCTCTTCTTCGCCAGGAGCGGCGCGGCCGGGCCTCCCCGGCCGCGCTGACCGTCCGGGTCAGGGGGCGGGAGTGCCCTCGCCCTCGGCCTCGCCTTCGGGCTGGGCGGCCGGGTCGCCAGATGGCTTCGCGGCGGGCTCGCCGGCCGGCTTGGCAGCCGGAGCGCCGCGCGTCCCACCGGCCCGCGTCGGGACGTTCGCGGCGGTCTCCGGTCCGAGCGGTGCGTCACCCTCGCCCACGCCGTAGCTCGCCAGCAGATACGCGATCACGTCCCAGTACTCTTCCTGGGCCAGCGAGCCGGGCGTTTCGTTCGGCATGCTCTCGCTGACGTACTTGTGGGCCGCCGCCGCGTTCGGGAAGCGCCGCAGTGAGTCGGGCCGCAGCAAGAGCGGTGCATCGACGTTGGTGCTGTCCGGTCCGTGGCACTCGGAGCAGATGCGGTTCCAGACGCCCTCACCGCGCGACACTTGATCCGGCGGGAACGCCCGCGCTGGCTGCGCACCGATGCTCGCCGCCACGATCAGCACGCCCGCCGCCATCGCCCCAAGCGAGACCCGACTCGGTCCTCTCCACCCCACCTGTCCGCCTCCAGTATGCACGGGCGGCGTGTTGCTGCCCGCCGTGCTGTTCGCCAACTGCCGGCGAGGATACCTGCTGACCTCGCCCGTACTCACCCCTACGAACGAGCAGGCGCTTTGGACTCGCGGCCACCAGGAGATGCCGCGACCGATCCCGGATCGATTGAGGGCCAGAATCGCGATCTGGTAGACTCGTGCAACTCAACCACGAGGCCGGCCCCCGGCCGGTTGCCGCCCGAGGACGACGCGTGAAGCCGATGTGGACGTCGTACGGTGGGCGGGCTCGATCTGGTGCCCTGCCTGAGGCTCACGACCTCGCAACCGCGCTCGCGCGGGTCGAGCGCTGGACGCTCCCGCTCGGCATTCTGCTGCTGTTCGCCTACCCGAACCCGCTGACGCCACTGGGCTTCGCCCTGGTGGCTGCGAGCATCGTGCTCCAGATCGTGCGTGGCGGGGTGTTCGCCCGTCTGGCTCCGGTGGACCCGTGGCTGCTGTTGCTGGCCCTTGGGACGGGCGTCGGCTTTGTGGTGGCGCACGAGCCGGGCGCGGCCATGCTGCGCCTGACCGGCGTGGTTGGCGCGCTCGCGACGTTCTACGCCGTGCGCGGATACGCGCAGGACCAGCGCCACCTGGGTCAGGCGGCGGCGGCCTGCGGCGTCGCGGCGGCGGTCGGCATCCTGGCGGTACTGGCTCTCCTGCGCGGCATGCTGCCAGACAGTCCCGTGACAGCGCTGCTCTCGCCGTTCCTCGCGCCGTTCTCGGTCTTCCCGGGCGTGACGGGTGACACGCTCGAGGTCAACGCGCGCTTCACCGTCCACCAGTACGGCCTGGCGCACGTCCTGCTGCTGGCGGCGTCGTTCGCGGTGGCCGCTGCCGCGCTCGGCCCGGATCGCCGCTACGTCATCAGTGGCGGGTTGGTGCTGCTGGGACTGCTGCCCCTCCTGCTGGCCTCACAGGCGCGCGGTGCGTTCCTGGCGCTCGCGCTGGCCGGGACCGTTGTCGCGGCGCACCGGACCCGTCTGGCCTGGATCATCCCGCCGGCGGCGGTCGGCTTCATGTACGTCCTGCTGCAGCGCGGCACGATCTCGCGCGGCGTCGAGTCGGAGTGGCTGAACCAGCGGCTGGGGTACTGGACCGGGACCGTCGCGCTGCTCGGCGACATGCCGCTGACGGGCGCGGGCCTCGGGATGCGGACGCTGGCCGAAGTATTCGCCTGGTATCACCAGCTGCCGGACCCGTATCAGGTCTCCCACACCCACAACGTCGTGGTGCAGGCCTACGGCGAGCAGGGGCTGCTGGGGGCCGTCGGGATGGCTGGGTTGCTGATCGTGGGGACCGTCATCAGCCTGCGTGGGCTGCGGCGGGCGCGGGGGCCGCGGCGCTGGCTGGTCGGCGCGGCGGCTGGCGCATTCATCGGATCAGCCATCTACGGGATGACCGATCAGGTGGTCTCGAACAACCTGAGCCTCGCGCTGACGCTGGCGATGCTGGCGGTGACGGTCTCGGCGGATCGGATCTGGGCGCCGGTGCGTCCGCCAGTTCCGGCGGCCACGAGCGCGCGCTCTCGCCTCGGCACGATGTCGGCTGGCCGTCTGGCAGCGGCTGGCGCGCTCGCCATCGTTGCGCTGGCCGGGCTGGCAGCGTTGGCTCCCCGTTGGATCAGCGGCATCTACCTGAACGCCGGCAGCACACAGCTGCTCGCCGCCGTGCTCGACAGGTCACGGGACGCCGATCTGCGCGCCGCGCGGCTGGCGCGCGCCGACGACTGGCTGACGCAGGCCGTCACCTGGAACAGCCGCAACCTGCCGGCCCTTCGCAACCTCGCCTGGGTCAAGACGCTGCGTCACGACCTGCCGGCTGCCACGTCGATTCTCGAAACGGCGTATCGCCCGAGCCTGACGCCCTTCGAGCGCGCCCAACTGGCGCGCGTCTCATCGGAAGCCGGCCTGGTAACGTTGACCGTTCGCCTCTACCGTGAAGGTGAGGACGAGCCACGGCTCAAGGCGCTGGCCGAGAAGCTGTGGAGTGGCCGGCGCTACCACGACGCGGCGCTGGCCTACGCGGCGCTGATCGACCTGGACCCCGACCAGGCCGAGTACATCTCGAACTTCGCCAAGGTGGTGCTCGACGGCGGCGGCGACGACGGCGACGCACTCTCGGCGCTGATGACCGCCGTGGCCCGTAAGCCGGAATCGGCGCGGAACCTCTCACGGCAGCTCGTCCTGACCGGTGAGCCGTTCCGACGCAACGAGAAGCGCGGCGGCGGCAACTTCAAGGCCGCGAAGTTCTGGTTCTCGCTGGCGGCCCAGGTCGACCCGACCTACGACCGCCCGCGGGTCGAGCTGGGCTCGATCCACTTCTACCAGGGGATGTACGAGGAGGCTGCCGCCTACTTCCAGGAGGCGCGCCGCCTCGATCCGCGCAACGCCTCCACGATGCACCAGATCGCCGAGTCGTATCTGAAGCTGGGGCGAACGTCCGAAGCGGTCCAGTACTACGAGCAGGGCGTGGCGCTTGCGCCGCGGCGGGCGCAACTGCACCTGAATCTTGCACGTGCTTACGTTGTGGCAGCGCGCCGTGAGGACGCCATCCGCGAGCTTCACGTCGCGCTGGCCCTGCCGGGCAATGACGACGATCAGCGGCAGGCCCAGGCCGAGGCTCGCACCGAGCTTCAGCGCATCGAGGCTGGCGGCTGACGCGTATGGCTTCGACTGAATCGGCCGCGAATCTGCGCGCCGCGCCATCGGTCGCCGTGCCCTCTGTGCGGACGGTCTGGCTTGAGGGTCTGCTGGCGTTGGCGTTGTTGACTCTCGCCGTCGCGATGCGGACTGTCAACCTCGGCGTCTACAGCGGCCTCTTCGACGAGGGCATCCGCGTCGAGCAACTCTTCCTGATGTCGGTCGGCTATCGGCCATTCAAGGACATTTTCGCGGCCCAGGGTCCGCTGCTGCTGGATCTGCTCCATCCGTGGTTCGTACTGTTTGGGCAGGATCTGGTGGCGGCGCGACTGTCGGTCGGCGTCTACTCGTTGCTGGGGCTGTGCGGCGCGTACTGGCTGGCACGGCTTGTTGGCGGGCCGCTCGGCGCGCTGACGACGCTGGCCCTGCTGGTGCTCAGCCCGCTCTACCTTGAAGGCTCGCGGATCGCCCTGGCCGAGGTGCCGGCGCTCGCACCGGCGGCGTTCGCGGTGGCCGCGGCCGTCGTGTACGCGCGCTCGGGCAGCCGCCGCTGGCTGGCGGCCTGTGGCCTGCTGTTCGCCGTCAGCCTGCTGATCAAGCCGATCACCCTGGCGGCCGGCGTGCCGCTCGGGCTGGCCGTGCTGAGCCGCTGGCGGTACGGCTTCCGCACAATGCTCGTAGACGGCGTATTGCTCGGCGTTTTGGTGGCCGGGTTGGGCATCCTGGTCGTGGTCGGCGTCGGGCTGGCCGGGGTCTTCGATCAGATCGTCGCCTACCGCATGGAGAGCCGGGGCAGCGAGGGCTGGAGCCTCTGGAAGAATCGTGTGGCGCTCGCTCGTGCGCTCTCGTTCGAGCCGGCGGCCCTGCCGTGGATCGGCGCTGCCGCCAGCATCGTGCTGCTGACGTGCCGGCGGGTCGATGCTGCCCTGATCGTCAGTTGGGCGCTGGCGAGCGTCGGGCTGCTGCTGTCGTACTCGCCGCTCCACGGGAAGCACGCGGTGGTGATGATCCCGCCGCTCTGCGTGCTGGCCGGCGTGGGTGTGGCGTTTGCCGTCGAACTGGTGCGCGGCGCGCGGCCAGTGCCGCCGCGGGCCGCTGTCGGCATGGCGCTGGCCGGCTTGCTGGTCTGGTACGCCTCTGCTGCGCCGGCGCTGGCTGCTCAGAGCGGGCAGCTGCTGCGGGTGACCGCCGACACCGACGTCGACCCGGCCCTGGAGCAGTACGCCGACGCGGTGACCGCGATCGCCGCCCTCTCTGCGCCGACCGACTACGTGGTGACGGATCACCCGTATCTGACGTTCCTGGCCGGACGGTTGGTGCCGCCGCTGCTGGTGGACACGTCGCGCTCGCGGATTCGCTCGCGCTCGCTGCGGGGCGTCGAGGCCGTGGCCCAGGCGACGCCGTACAACCCGACCGTGGTCGTGCTGTGGGCTGACCGCCTGCGCGGCCTCAGCGAGTTCAAGCGCTGGGTCGAAGAGAACTACCGGCTGGTCAAGGTCTACAACCGTCGGAATGACGTGGACCGCTCGATCTACGTGCAGGAGACGCGCGATATGGCGGCGGTGCGAAAGCTCCTGGCGAACCCCGCCGCTGTGCCGCTCCGCGCCGACTTCGCCAACGGCCCGGTGCTGGCCAGCGCCCTGGTAGACCGCACCGAGATGCGCCCGGGCGAGGGTGCGACCGTGACCCTCGAATGGGAGGCCACACGGCGGCTGGCGTCCGACTTCCACGCGATCACGGTGCTGCGCGGCACGGACGGGGAGGCCTGGGATCAGCAGCAGGAGTCGCTGTCCGGCGGCAGCGACGGCACCGCCGACTGGGAGATCGGGCGGTGGCTGTTCCAGAGCACCTTCGTCAAGAGCGAGTCCGCCATCCCGACCGGAGAGTACGAGGTGGTCGTGTCCGTCTACGACTCGAAGGCTCGACAGAAGGCCAGATTGCCAGATGGCGGCGACGAGATCGTGGTCGGTCGCATCACCGTCCGCTGAGCCAGGGAGGCCTGGCTTGCAGCCTCAGCGACCCAGCAGGCCGGCCAGGAGGTCCAGCGGTCCACTGAGCGTACGAGGCTCGACGGCGATCGGCACGGTCACGCCCTCTGGGGCTGCCTCGACATCCTGACCCGGCACCGGCACGATAAACCTTGGCGGCACGTTTCGGCGGGTTTCGGGGAGGTACGGCACGACCGCCAGTCGGTACGCTCCCGGGCGCAGGCGGCTGCCAACCGGCAGTTCGCGGTAGTCGCCGACGATGACGTCCTCGGGCCAGCGGCTGCTCCGCGAGGTTCCCAGGGCCGGGCGGTCGTCGTGGGCCGCCAGGACCGTGCCGTCCGGGCCGAGCAGCCGCACGGAGACCGTGATGTCCTCACGCAGGGGCGGCTCGTTGGGGGGTGGCTGGCTGCGCTTCCAGAACAGGGTAAATGGGATGACGCTGCCGGGGCGGACGGCTGGCGTATGCATGGAGATGCTGACCAGATCGAGCCCACCCTCGAAATACACGAACAGCTCGCGGGCGTGTGGGGGGTAGGCCGCTGGCTCGATCCCGCCGGCCCCGCCGACCGTCGGGCCTGTGCCGTCGAGCCGTGGCACGTAGAGCGGGCTGCTGACTCGCAGCAGCGGGCCGACCGTCGAGGCGACGCCTCGGTCTTCGACCCCGGGCAGCGTTCGGCTCAGGTACACCGTTTGGCCCGTCCGCTCGGCGCGCTGGAGCACGTCGTCCAGGCGCTCGACGGGGTAGACGATGGCGATGTCGCGGCGCTGGCCCTCGACCTGCTGGAAGTACCAGAGCACCGTCGCCTGCTCCCAGTCGCAGACGATGATACTGTCAGGATCGGTCAACTCGAACGCGAGCCGCCCGAAGCGCTCGGCGACCGGCGACCGCTGGAAGTCCTGCCGCCAGGAATCCATCGTCTCGGCCCCGGCCTCGGCGCGCACCAGCATCAGTGCGCCGCGCATCCAGGCCGTGCCGGCCTGCACCAGCAGGATGATGGCGACCAGGGCCGGCAGCGCCAGCCGTGCTGCTCCGATTCTGCCGGCCCGTGCCGTGAGCCAGCGACAGGCTGCGTCAACGCCGAGTCCGAGCCAGACGCTCCAGATCAAGAAGGCCGGCAGGTAGAAGACCCAGTGGCGCGGCAACTGGTAGTTCGATTCGAGGAGGTAGCTTGCCGCGAGCACGGCTTGCGGCGCGAACGCCAGCAGCAGCACCAGCGACTCGATCCGGCGGCGAGCGCTGACCGCCACCAGACCGGCCATGCCCAGCAGCGCGCCGAGCGGCCCGAAGGACCGCACCAGCACCCAGGCCTCCTCGAGCAAGCGCCCTCGAAAGGCCGCGTCAGGGCGCAGAGCCGAGGTGTAGCCACGGTCCAGCAGGAATTCGAGGAGCGACAGCGGCGAATCGACCGTCCAACTGCCGGGGGGCAGGCCGCGCGCCGCCGCCCACGGCAGGTAGGCGTACAAGAGGAGCGGGCTGGCCGCCAGCAGCGCGGCAGTCGCAAGCTCAGGCAGGCGGGGACGCCACCGCGACAGCAACAGGCCCACCAGCAGCGCGGGCGCGACCAGCGCCATGCTGCGATGGTGCGTCAGGCTGACGCCGTAGACCACGGCCAGCCACGCGAGCCGCCCCGCTGACGGCGCAGCCCGCCAGCGCACGAACAGCCAGAGCACCAGCGCCAGGAACAGCCCGTTGAGGGTGTACTTGTCGCCCCGCACGGCCTGTGACCACCACAGTTCGCCGAAGGCGAGGCACAGGCCAGCCAGGGCAGCGCCGGCCGGCCCCGCGCCCAGACTGCGTGTCAGGGCGACCGTCGCGCCGACGGCGGCGGCGGCGAACGCGGCGTCGAGCAGGTTCAAGCGGTACGCCACGCTCCCGAACGGCAGATAGCTCCACAGAAAGTGCACGAGCACCTGGAGCGGGTAGCCCGTCGGGTGGGTCAGGCCGAGGATCGGCGGCACGAACTGCAGCTCGCCGGCATCGCCGCCGAGGACGCCCCGCGAGAGCGTCAAGACGTAGGCGGCGAACGCCAGCAGCCCGACGCCGAACGACAGCGGCCATGGGGCAGCCAGGAATCTGGACAACCGTCGCCGAACGCGGAAACTCCCCCCGCCCAGATCGCTCCGGGAGGGGGGAGTCCCTGACTGAGCCCTCATCGAGGGGGTGTCACGGCGCGTGCATCGCTCTGCGCCGCGCTAGGCGCCCGCCTCACTTGCAGCCGAGTCCGTCCCTGCCGACTCTGACGACGCGGCTGCCTCACGGACGGCCTGGCGCGTTCGCCGCCGTCGCGGCGGGGTCGCCGGCGCAGCATCGGCCGGGCTGGCGGCTGCCTCGGCAACTGGCGCAGCCGCCGACTCACCCGCCGTAGGGCTGGCCGGGCGGCGCACACGGCGGCCAGACGACGAGCGTCCACTGCGCCCGGACCGCGCTCGGGCGGGCGCGTCGGCGGTGGCCGCCTCAGCGCTGCCGTCGCTCGGCTCCGCCGCCGATGCGTTGGCCGAAGCCGATGTGTTGTCGGCAGCGGCCGCCTCGCCGGAGACCCCTGCCTCGGCTGTCGGGGCAGGACTGGCGAGCGCCTCGTCCGGTGCCGGCGTTGCCGGCTCGGAGTTCGGCTCCGCGATCCCCTCGGCCGGTTCCGCGGCCGGCTGGCCGATGATGGCGGCTGGCTCAGCCGGCGTCATCGGCACGGCATCGACCGGCTCTGACGGCGGCACGCCGAGCGGCCGGGCGGATGACTCGCGCGGCCCGAACGCGCCAAACGACGTCCGCGCGATTCGCTTGCGTGGGGTGGGCGGCGGCTCGTCGGCGGTGTCGAAGGTGGCCGGCGACACGAAGGCGGGTGCGGTTGGCTCCGGCTCCGTCTCGGCAGCAGTGGGAGCGGACAGGATCGGTTCGGCTGATGGAGCCGCCGCGTCCCGGTCCCGAGCTGCCAGCAGCTTGAGTACCGCGTCGTCAAGGTCGTCCGGACTCGGCGGCACGACGGGCGCCGGCCGGATCTCAGCCGTCGCCTCGGTAGACGTGTCGTCCTCAGCCTCGTCGTCGTGCGGGAGCGTCGTCACGCTGGACGCTTCGCCCTCCGCGCCCCCGGCCAGCCCGGTGCGTCGGCCCCGGCCGCCACGCCGTCGTCGCCGGCGTGCGCCCGGCTCGCCCAGGCTCGTGCCGCTGGCGTCGGCCGTGTCGTCGGCGGCATCGACGCCGGTCGATACGCTGCTCGGCACGGTGGTCACGGTCAGTGCGCTGGCGATCTCAGCGGGAGGCGCAACGGGCTGTACCCGTCGTGGTGGCGGAGCGACGCCTGCGCCGAGCGATGGACCGACCGGGGACTGCAGCGAGCCGCCGCTCCGTCCCCCTGCGCGTCCGCCCGACCCGAAGCCCGATGCGCCGCCGAACGAGCTGGCCCCGCTGAAGTTGTGGGCGCCGGTCGGAACGCCTGATGCGCTGCCGAACGGCTCGCCGGCTGGTCGTCGCGATTCACGCAGCCGGCGCTCGCGCGCGGGCGCGCGGCCAACCGGGGCTTCCAGCTCGCCGACGCGGTCCAGCTCGCGCAGGAGCTGCCGGTACGTGATGAACACGTTCGACATCTCGACGAGCGGGATGGCGGTCAGATCGCTGCCGAGCACCACCACGGCTGCGCCGCGCTGCTTCGCGATGCGCGCCAGCGGAATCATGTCCTTGTCGCTGGTGGCGAGCACGAAGACGTCGGGCGCAACAGTCCAGAGCAGATCCACGCCATCGGCGACCATGACCGTGTCGGCCAGGCTCTTGCCCTCACGCGGACTGTTCTCGGGGCGCATCACGGGCGCGAAGACCGGCTCGATGCCGGCGCGATAGACGGCCAGCCGCTCGGAGAGCAGGTTCCACTCGGCGTAGGCGCGGGCGGTTACCAGCGTGCCATAGCTCTGAGCAAGCGCGATCAGGGCCTGCAGGTCAAGGTCGGTTCCGGGTGCGTCTCGGCTGTGGCAAATCTGAAGATTGTCCCAGTCAATCAGCATTACGACGGTCTTTGAGCGGTCTGTCACATGCATCCTCCCCCGATCCTGTCCGAAGTGTACCAGCATCAGCGCGTTTTCACCGCTGATGGGCACTCTCTGAGGTGCGGCGGCGTTCGCGATTCGCACCTGCGTCCAGGATCGTGGCACGGCTCGTGGCGCTCATGCGTACGTGCGCCGTGCCTCCACACTCCTTAACGAAGAACCTGGCGTCCGGAATTCCAGATTCGCGGGGAGAATCTTCGCCTGCCGGACTACCACGCCGTTGCGCCGCCATCGACCGCCAGCACCTGCCCGGTCACGAAGCTGGCAGCGTCCGACGCCAGGAACAGCACGACGCCCATCAGCTCGCCGGGCCGGCCGATGCGATTCATCGGGCAGACGGCGTTCAGGTGCGCCTCCGCCTGCTCGATGATGCCACGTGTCATGCGCGTTGGAAAGAAACCCGGCGCGACGGCGTTGACCCGGATGCCGTGCCGTGCCCACTTGGCGGCGAGGTCGCGGGTCATGGCGATGACCGCGCCCTTGCTCGCGGTGTAGCCGACTGCGTCCATCATCTCGGGCGCTTGCCCGATCAAGCCGGCCACCGAGGCCACGTTGACGATGGCGCCGCCCGCCGACGCCGCCATCTGGCGGCCGAACGCCTGTGCACACAAGAACGAGCCGGTAGCGTTCACGTCCAGCACCGCGCGCCAGCGCTCGGCCGGCATCTCCAGCGAGGGTGCGCCCCAGCTGATGCCGGCCGCGTTGACCAGGATGTCGGCCGGGCCGAACCTTTCCTGTACCGTGGCCGCGAGCTGTCTCACGGCGTCTTCGTCAGAGACGTCACAGGCGAACGCACTCGCCTCGATCCCGGCTGCCCGCAGCTCGGCTTCGGCCGGCCCCAGCCACTCGTTGCGCCGGGCGGTGACCACCACGCGCGCGCCGGCCTCGCCCAGGCCATGCGCGATCTCCAACCCGAGCCCGCGCGAGCCTCCGGTGATGACGGCCACCCGTCCGTCGAGGCGAAAGAGATCGTGAACCGTCATCAGGTACCCCCAGCTGGTGCTTCGGGAGCGCCGCTGTCGAGCGAGCCGCGTGTCGCGCCGTCTGGCGACGACATCTGGCGACTGTGCCTGTTTCTCGCGCTCGCGGAAGGCCGACGGGCCTCAGGCATCGCGTTGACAGGCTCCCGGGCCGATGGTACGATCCTGCGAGCCTGCCGTGCCCGGGGCTTGCCCCTGGCCGTTGCCGGGCGCTACGCTATCCTCCACTGGCGCAGTTCCGTTGGCGAAAGCCGCTGACTGGCTGTTTTGCCGCTATCGCTCTTCGTCTCATCCCCTCATCTGTATCCTCACACTGGGCCGTGCCGGGCGCCTCAACCCGGTCGGTTTCAGGATTGCCCGTCCTCCGCGCACTCGCCGCCGATCCTCCGACACTTCGAGGTGCCGCACCGACATGCAAGAGATGCGTCCCTTTCTCGACGACCTCCGTACAGGGAACTTTCGTCGGGCGCTGACTGAGAACCGGGTCTTCAAGAGCATTTTCCGCACTGGCTACCCGAGTACGCCTCGGAACCAGGCGCTGATCATGTTCAACAACGTCTTCCTGCACCTGCACCCGGTGCGGATCCGACGTGAGAGCCTGAAGATCACCTACACGTTCTGCCTGGGCGGCCTCTCGTTCTTCCTCTTCCTGCTGCTGACGGTGACTGGCGTCTTGCTCATGTTCTACTACCGCCCCGCGACGGCGGTGGCCTATCAGGACATGAAGGATCTCGAGACGGTGGTGACGTTCGGCCTGCTGTTGCGCAACCTGCACCGCTACTCGGCGCACGGCATGGTGATCACCGTGTTCTTACACATGGTCCGCGTGTTCTACACGGGCGCGTACAAGGCGCCGCGTGAGTTCAACTGGATCGTCGGTGTGATCCTGCTGACGCTGACCTTCCTGCTGAGCTTCACCGGCTATCTGCTGCCGTGGGACCAGTTGGCGATGTGGGCCGTCACCGTGGGCACGAACATGGCTGGCGCGACGCCGATTGTTGGCGACGCGGTCAAGTTCGCGGTCGTCGGCGGCTACGAGATCGGCGACAACACGCTGATCCGCTGGTACGTCCTGCACGTCATCGCGCTGCCGCTGCTGACGGCGCTCTTCATGACGGTTCACTTCTGGCGCATCCGGAAGGACGGCGGCATCGCCGGCCCGCTGTGATCGTTCGCCGTGGTGACGCTCGCATCCGCTATCTGGGAACGAGAAACGGAGCTCGGTGATGCCCCCTGACGGCTCGAATCCGCTCGAGAAAACGCCGGACATGGCGAACCTTTCGCCTGCAGAGCGCGCGCGCATGTACAAGGAGCGCGCGGCGGCTGCGGGGATCGGTCGTCCGCCGGCTGCTGGCCAGGATGGAGACGCAGCCGCCGCTGCTGCTCCTCCCCCGCCTCCCGCCCCGAAGCCGGCCGCGCCTGCGGCCGCCGGTGGTGGCGCGGCTGGCCTCTCGCCCGATCAGCGTCAGCGGCTGGCGGCTGCCGTGCAGCGTGGGCCGGCCGAGCGTCCAGCGGCCGCGGCTGCTGCCCCGGCCGCGGCCGCGAAGGCGGGCAACTCGGCTGCCGAGGCGCAGTCGCAGCGGCTGGTCTACGTCTGGCCGCACCTGGTGACCATCGAGTTCATGGCCGCCGTGCTGCTGCTGGTCTCGATGATCGTCATCGCCATCGTCATTCAGTCGCCGCTCGAAGGGCACGCCAACGCCGACAAAACGCCGAACCCGTCGAAGGCGCCCTGGTACTTCCTGAATCTTCAGGAGCTGCTGCTCCACATGCACCCGGCCCTCGCTGGCGTGATCGTGCCGGCTGTGGCGCTCGGTCTGATCGCCATCATCCCCTACTTCGACCGCGACCCGAAGGACGTCGGCAAGTGGTTCGGCACGCCGAAGGCGCTGTCGATCGCCTGGTTCACTTCGTGGTTCTCCACGGTGGTGCTGATCGGGCTGGTGTTCTTCGACGAGTTCGTGGGTCAGAAGCCGTTGATGAACAACCTGGCGCGGAATACGGGCCTTTCGTTTCTGAATGCCCCCGTCATGGTGGACATCGTTGTGCCGATGATCCTGATGAATGGTCCCATCGCGGTGCTGGTCTGGCTCTTGAAGAAGTACTACAAGCCAGACAACGCACGGGACTGGATGATCGCTCTCTTCACCGGATTCTTCGTCGCCTACGTCGTGCTGACCATTGTGGGCACGTTCATGCGTGGTCAGGGTATGCACTTGATGTGGCCGTGGGATCCGAAGATGATCCGCGTCGAGTAGCTATCTGCTCATGCTTATCTCAGCAGTCATGGCGCAGCGATCCGTACAGGGTCGTTGCGCCCTCCGCCCCGCCCGGGGCGAGTGGAGGTCTTGAATGGCGAGAGAAGCTCCTCAGCAAGGGCTGTTTTTCCCGGGCTCTGATGCGGCGGCCGAGGCGGAGCGACGGTCCTCCTCGCCGAATCCCGGCGCGGATGTCCCCGTCGAGGTGCGTCGCGGCTTCTGGAGCCGACGCACACTGCTCCGATTCGCGGGCTGGGGCACGATCCTGGGCCTCGTCGGGCAGTGGCTGGCCGGCTTCGGCATCTTCTTCTGGCCGAAGAAGGTGGGTGCGTTCGGCGGCGAGATCAACGCCGGCGAGGTCGCCGCGTTGAACGTCGGCGACGTGAAGCTGATCCAGAACGGCAAGTGCTACGTGTCGCGGGTTCCCGAGGGCGTCCTGGCGCTCTGGTGGAAGTGCCCGCACCTGGGTTGCACCGTCCCCTGGAAGCCCGACGACCAGACTGAGGACGATCTGGCCGCGAAGGGGCGCTTCAACTGCCCCTGCCACGGCTCGATCTACGACCGCTACGGCAACATCGTGGCTGGCCCCGCGCCGCGCCCGATGGACCTGTTCGGCGTGCAGATCCGCGACGGCAAGATCTACATCGACACGAACCCGACGCGTGTCAAGGTCCGGGCGGGCGTTGACCGTAAGTCAGACCCGACCCCAGTCTAGGCTGGTCGGAGGAGGATTCCTGGCATGCAACTGAGCGCGGGGGCACTGGTCCTCTTCGTCGGCATGCTTGTCTTGCTGCTGGCCCTGGTGGCCTATGCGAGCGGCGTGGGGCGACGCTCGCACGAGCCGATTCCAGAGGTTCCGACCGGCAATCCGTCTATGGAGCGGAAGGTCGTCGCGACGCTCGCGATGCTCATCCTCTCGGGGCTGCTGCTGACGGGGTACGCCTACTACGAGCCGATTCGGCAGGTGAAGGCGACCGAGCGACAGGACAAGATCGCCATCGAGCGCGGTATCGAAACGTACACGTCGCTGTGCTACTCCTGCCACGGCATCGACGGGCAGGGGGCGCAGGTGCCGCCGCCGAACGATTCGGTGGTCGCGCCGGCCCTCAACCGCGCGGACATGCACCCGAAGGATGCTGAGGGGTTGAAGGCCCGCTACGAGTACGTCGTGCGGACGGTCCATCGTGGCAAGGGGCTGGTGATGCCGGCCTGGGGCCGCGAGGACGGCGGTCAGCTGCTGGACGAGCAGATCCACGAGGTCGCGATGCTCATCACACGCGGCGACATGGTCATGCACGGGACGCAGACGGCCTGGGACGTGGCGCGCGAGAAGTCCAAGGAGAAGATCGCGCACGGCTCTCCCGAGCCGACGCTGCCGAAGGTGGACGACGCTGGCCTCTCGGAAGACGCCAAGGCTGGTCTCGCGATCTTCACCGGCAAGGCGGGCTGCATCGGCTGCCACCAGATCGGGTCGCAGGGCGGCGTGACTGGGCCGGCCCTCACGACCATCGCGACGGTGGCTGAAACCCGCAAGCCGGGGACGGACGCTGCCGCGTACATCGAAGAGTCGATTCGGAATCCGGGCGCGTTCGTCGTGCAGGGGTACGCGGCCGGCCTGATGCCCGCCTTCCAGGGCCTGCTGACCGACGCCGAGATCAAGCAGGTCGAGGCGTACCTCCTGACCCGCAAGTAGCTTTCCTCTCTCCAGAGGTCCTCGCCCGGGGCCGAGCGGCGATTCGCCGCTCGGCCCTTGTCGTACTGTGCGGGGTCGTCGGAGGTTGAAACCCGCATGCCGTTCAGATAGGACGCCATCCGCACCGCGAGCGTCAGCGAGCCGGACCTACAACCATTCGGGTCCACTCGCTGACGCTCGTGGTACGGAAGCGCGACGCGTGACACACTGAACGCCAGTGGGAGTGAGGGCCGCCAATACTACTCGGCTATGGAACAAACTTCGAGGACCGGTACCGGCGATCTGCGTCCTACGTTGACAGGATCCTCAAGGGTGCCAAGCCGAGCGAACTCCCCATCGAGCGACCTGGCGCGGTTCGTCAAGGCTGACCACTGAATCCTTTGCAGGCTTTCAATCGAAGGTCACTCAACAGCTTCACGTGACCATCCCCATCGAGGGGATCCGGCTCGTTGTAAGCACGAGACAGGATCACGGCGCCGTGACGAGTGACAGTTCCACTGCGCACGCCGTTGTGCGGTTGCGCTCACGAGATGGGAACGTGGCATGAATCCGTCAGAGGCCGTCCCCCCAAGCGTTGGATGGCCGCTCGCTGTCCCAGCGCCGGTCGTGCCCACCAAGGATCGACGCCGCTTCTTTGGTCGGCTCATCTGGGGGGCCATGCTGGTCGCGCTCGTGATGGCCAGTGTCGCGGTTAGTCGAGCACTTGGCGGGACCGCTGAGACGATGTACCCGGAAGGATGGTTGCTGTACAGCATCCTTCGTCTACGCGATGGGCACTCACTCTACACCGAGTACAGCTACGAGCCGTTCATCATCGCGTTGTATACGCCACTCTACTACTGGACCGTCGCTGCGGGCTCGCGCATCGCGCACCTTGATACGATGGAGACGCTCGTGCTGGCACGCTCCGTGTCGGTCTTCGCGACTCTGGCAGCGGCGGCCACCGTCACATGGATCGCGCACCGTGGGGGGCTCCGCCGTGTCGCAGCCCTGAGTGCCGGCAGCCTGTTTCTGTCGTCGTATGTCGTGTATCCGTGGGCCTATGCCACGCGCCCCGACGCATTGGCGTTGGCACTAACGTTGGTCGGACTTGCTGTGGGAGTAGCGGCGCAGCGTCGCACTACAGTGGTTGTCGCGGCAGTGCTGCTCGCCATGGCGTTCTTCGCCAAACAATCTTTCGTGGTGGGTGTCGCAGCGCTAACCCTGGCGGCCTTGCAGCGCCGGCAGTGGGACCGCTCCGCTCTGCTAATCGTGACATGGAGTGGAGTGGTCGTCGTCGGTGTAGCTTGGCTCGAATGGTCCTCGTCGGGGTTCTTCTTGAGCAACGCCTTTGCGCCAAACGCGCTCCCGTTGGATCCACGGCTCGCCTACCAGCGACTTTCTGCATTCGCCCAACTGTCTTTGCCGCTCATCGGGCTCGCCGCGCTCGGCTGGCGATCATCGAGCCTCAGTCCCGATACGCGGCGCGTCCTTGGCTGGTATGTAGTCCTCGCGGCGGGCATCGCGAGCGTCTCAATCGCCAAGATCGGCTCCAACTACAACTATCTGTTGGAAACGGTCGCGGCGCTCGCCGTGCTCGGTGCACACGGCCTGACGTCCCTGACCTCCTCCAACGCAAACTTACCGGCTGTGCCGACTGCGCCAGCCAGAGGCTCACTCTTGCTGCTGGCGGGGCTTACCTGCCTGACTGCCAGCTTTGTCTTGCCGCTGCGTACCCTCGCGGCATATGGCTCTGTCCCGCGGGACGCCACGGAGCTTGTCGAGGCCATCAAGCTCGCGCCAGGTCCCGTCCTGACCCAGCATGATTCCTTGGCGGTGGTGCTGGCAGGGAAGACCCCGGTCCTGGCCGACCCGTTCGGCATCGGCCTGGTCGCAACGGGCGGGCGTTGGGATGCAAGCCGGATCAACGCCATGATCGAACGGCGCGAGTTTGCGCTCATCGTGCTTGACCATCCGGTTGAAGACGCCGTCATCTATGACGGCGTCGCCTGGTGGCCGCCCGGCGTACGGGAAGGGATCGAGCAGCGGTATCACCCCGTTGGCCGGCTAGGCGCGCAGTATCTGTACACGCCTTAGCACGCGCACTGAGGAGCGATCTATGTTCCAACTCGACTTTCCTCGGATTGCCCGAGTGGAGGGACCGGCTGCGGCCAGATGGCTGTGGATCCTCACGCGGCTGATCGTCGTCCTCATCGGCGTCGGCACGCTGCTCGGACTGGCAGCGGCAGTGCGCGGCATCGCCGCGAGTGGCCAAGCCTTCCATCACGAAGGGTGGATGGTGTTCAGCATCTTGCAGGTGCGCGATGGTGCTCCACTCTATCCGGACTATCATGCCTACCCGTTCAACCTGGCTCTGTACACGCCGCTCTACTATGAAGTGGTGGGCACGCTGGCCCGGATCCTGTCGAGCGATGCCAATGCGACGGTGATGCTGGCCCGCGCGACTTCCGCCGTTGCGACCCTCGGCTCGGTGGGGCTGCTGTTCGCAATTGCACGCCAGTGTGGCGTCTCGCGTTATGGCGCTACCGTGGCAACGGGGCTGTTCATCTCGGCCTACATCGTCCATCCGTGGCTCTACGTCGCCCGGCCGGACGCCCTCGCGCTCGTCTGCTGCCTCGGAGGACTCTGGGCCGGACTGCGCTGGCCGGGCCTGCGCGGAGCGGTGCTGGCGGCGCTCCTGCTCACGCTGGCTTTCCATACGAAGCAGTCCTACGTCGCAGCAGCCGGCGCCTTCATCCTCGGGACCATGCATTTGCGGCAATGGCGTCGCGCCATCGTATTCGCCACGGTCTGGAGCGCCAGTGTCGGTGCCGGATTGATGCTGGAGCATGTGCTGACGGCGGGGCTGTTTGCCGCGAGCACGATCACGCCGAACGTGCTCCCGATGCGCCTCGACCTCGTCCTGCAACAGGTCAGGCTGTTCCTGATCCTCGGTGGGCCACTCTTGCTGCTCGGCCTCATCGGCTGGTGCGGCGAGAAGACGTCGACAGGGTCCCTGACGGTGCTGCGCTGGTACACGCTCCTGGCCGCCGGGGCGGGACTCTTTGCCACCGCCAAGATCGGCGCCAGCTACAACCAGTTTCTCGAACTGGCGGTGATGTTAGCGGTCTTCGGCGGACGTGGTGTGGAGCACCTCTGGCGACTGAGTCGCCATGACCTGTCACCCGTCGCCGCGACGTCGTCGTCGCGTGCGCGTCTCCTAGCCATCCCACTGGCGGCCTGGATCGTCGCGAGTGCCTGCCTCCCTGGCGCCGCCTTGCTGGATCACGTCCTCTACGCGCCGGACGAGACCGCCCTAGTGCGGGCCATTGCCGAGGCGCCTGGAGAGGTGCTCACGGAACGGGACTCACTGGCCGTTGTGCGCGCCGGCAAGACTGCCGTGTTCGCTGATCCATTTGGCGTCGCACTGCTGTCTCAGGGTGGTCACTGGAACCCGATGGCGCTCAACACCATGATCGAGCGGCAAGAGTTCTCGCTGATCGTCCTGGCCACCCCCCTCGAACGGACCGCCACATTCGACGGATTCCCATGGTGGCCGGCCGGCACCGAAGCGCGAATCCGAGAGCACTATGTGCTCGCCGACCAGTCCCCGACACGGTTGTTCTATGTCCCAAAGGACGCTCACCCAACGGCCGGGCTTGGGGCCGGCGCCCTGGACTAGGTCCGCCGCGCAGCCGTCGTGCTCGATGGGTCAGGCCGCGGTGCACGCCTCGCATCTTCCTCGTACGCGTGGGTTACCGGGCTCTCGTCCTCTTCGTCGCCCACGTCGTCGTTAGGCTGAGTGAATGACGACTGACGAGAAGTCTGAGGCGGGCATGACGGCAAAGAAGATCCGATGTGATGAGCTCGGTAGGTTTGAGGGTATACCTCCGCTGCTGGCCGAGCGGATGGAGCCCGTATCTGCTCCAACGCTGCGGCCCGATCCAGGCCAAGTGGCGTCTGCGCCGCAACCTCAGTCGGTGCTTTATCGCATAGGCATCGTGCTCGCCATCGTCGCCGTTGCCTACCTGCTCCCCGGCCTGGCGAAGCCGCCAACCTTGTTCGACGAGGGCCTCGTCAATGTCGCCGGGCTCCGCGTAGCGCGCGGCGAGGTTCCGTACCGCGATTTCTGGTCGCTCTATGCCCCTGGCCAGTTTTACACCTTGGCCTTGCTGTTCGATCTCTTCGGAGCCACGCTGCTCACGGCTCGCGTCTGGGATATCGCGATTCAAGCCGCGCTCGTCGTCGCCGTGTTCAGGGTCACGCGGCAGTTCGTGTCCGGCATTAAGACGCTGGCGGCACCGGTGCTGGTGCTGATCTGGCTCGGTTCGGTGGCGTTTCCAAACTATCCGATCTACCCCGCGCTGCTCTTCTCACTGCTCGCTGTGCAGGCCGTGTGCTGGCACATCTCCGATGGCAGACGGCGTTGGTTGTTCATGGCCGGAATCTGTGTCGGGCTCACCACGGTGTATCGCCACGATATCGGCATCTACGCCGCCGCGTCGACTGCACTCGTCACGGTCTTGAGCCCGCTCGGATGGACCAGGATACGGTCTGATGGTCTGCGAGGGCCCTGCCGCGAAGCAGCGCTGAACCTGGGCATGCTTCTGACCGCCGTCGCGATTCCCACCGTTCCGATCTTCACTGACCTGCTGTTGAAAGTCCCGCCGGATCAACTCTGGGCGCAGCTCTTCGTCTACCCGGTGCAGATTGCACCGCTGGTGCGGGGTCAGCCCAATCCGCCACTCCTGCTCAATCCGTGGGCAGTACTTCAGGGCAAGCCGGGTGAGTCCATCACGCTCGTCGTGCAGTGGATTCGGTTCTATGCGCCGGTGGCGATCTATGTTGGAATGATCGCTGTCGGAGCCTGCATGTTGGCCCGGTACAGGACGGTAACGGTCGATCGTACGGTGTTCTGGGGCACGGTACTCCTCTGGTGCTTCGGGCTTGCGCTGCTCGGGCAGACGCGCATCATCAAGGACTGGGCACA
Source organism: Chloroflexota bacterium (assembly GCA_020850535.1). Lineage (NCBI taxonomy): Bacteria > Bacillati > Chloroflexota > Chloroflexota bacterium. The sequence continues at coordinate 54,639 of JADZEM010000004.1, read as the reverse complement.
CGAGATACCCACCAGCATCATCGCCGTGATCCTCCTGAATGCCGTCCTGCCGAGGTTCTTCGCAGTTCGACGTAGCGCGTGGCTACATCGCTTAGCGTTCATGCTCTTTCTGGTCGCGACGATACCATATATTCAGGGTCCAATGATCTATTGGGCGGTTAGGTCACGCCCACTCTGGACCGGCCCTTGCCCCTGGACCATCGACACCTCGGGCTGCGCCGAGATCTCGACGGAGCTGTATGACGCCGTGCGCTACATACGCGAGCATGTCGCGCCGGACCGTGCGATCTTCGTAGGGAGTCGTCGAAACGACCAGACCATCGGCAACCCGATCCTCTTCTACTTCCTGGCGGACCGTCCGAGCGCCACGAAATACCACCAGTTCGAGCCAGGTGTCGCGACGACGCCGCCCGTACAGGCGGAGATCATCGGCGAGCTGAAGCGGCGAGACGTCACGCATCTCGTCCTGTACAGCGGATTTGACGAGTTGTACGCCACGATCCCGGTCGGATCGCCGCTTCTCGACCACTACATCCATACGAACTATCGGCTGGCAGCCCAGTTCGGCACATACGCCATCTGGGAACGCACTTGACCGCGAGCCGGCGACATCGCGGGCGGTGCTCAGACCCAGGCCAAGGCCGGCCCCTTTGACAGGCCAATCCCGTTTGTAAGTCCAGGTGGCGCAACGAACCGCGCGCGTCCGTCGTTTTCAGACGACTCCAGAAGCGCCAGAGGACCACGAGCAATCTTCGGCGGCGCGGTTCGCTCACGAGAACAGACGAAGGAGGGCGCCTCATGTCGCATGAATCGAACCCGACCGGCGCTGTGCCCTCGACGTTGCCTGGCCTCGCTCCGGGTAGCATGACACGAGTGCTACCTCCGCCAACGGAACGGATCTGCATCGTCGGCGGCGCCGGACACGTCGGTCTTCCACTCGGACTCGTGCTCGCCAGCGAGGGGTTCGCCGTCGAGCTGCTCGACATCGATGCTGACGCGTTGGCGTCGGTGATGGCGGGCCGCATGCCATTCCTCGAAAACGGCGCGGACGAGCTACTGGCGCAACTGCTGCCGACGGGCCGGCTGACAGCGTCAACCGACGCATCTACCGTTGCCGATGCCGACATCGTGATCTGCGTCATCGGCACTCCGGTCGATGAGTTCTTGACTCCCCAGGCCCACGAGTTCTACCGGGTGATCGAGCAGCTGAGCCCGCACTTCAGGCACGGCCAGACGTTGGTTCTTCGAAGTACCGTGTACCCTGGGCTGAGCGAGCGCGTCCATGCCATGCTTCAGCAGCGGAACCTTGGGGTCCACGTCACCTTCTGCCCCGAGCGGATTGCGCAAGGGCACTCGCTTCGCGAGTTGCGCACGATTCCGCAGATCATCAGTGGCTTCGACAGCGTCGGATTGCAGGTGGTCCGAGATCTCTTCTCGCGCATCACGAGCGAAATCATCGAAGTCGAGCCGCAGGAAGCGGAACTCGCCAAGCTCTTCTGCAACTGCTATCGGTACATCCAGTTCGCCGTAGCGAACCAGTTCTACCTTCTCAGCCGCGAGGCTGGGGTCGATTTCTCGCGGGTCCACCACGCCGCGACTGCCGGCAACCCGCGCGTGGACAGCCTGCCCGGCGCCGGTTTCGCGGCGGGACCGTGCTTGCTCAAGGATACGATGCAACTGGCGGCGTTCAGCAACAACAGCTTCTTCCTGGGTCACGCCGCCATGCTGGTCAACGAAGGACAGCCGCAATTCATTGTGAACACGCTGAAGAGCCGGCTCAACCTCCGTGACAAGCGAGTTGCGATCCTTGGCATGACGTTCAAAGCCGATTGTGACGACACGCGTGACTCGCTGAGCTTCAAGCTACGGAAGATCATGCTGCTGGAAGCGAAGGAAGTGATTCTGAACGATCCGTATCTCGACGGACCGGATTTCGCTTCGCTCGACGACGCGCTCTCGCGAGCCGACATCGTGATTGTCGGCGTGCCACACCGCGAGTATCGTGGCCTGCGGGTACCACCCCACATCGTGGTTGAGGACATGTGGGGCTGCCTTGATCAGAGTGCGGCTCGTGAAGACGCTGCGGCCGGGACGATGAGTCCTGGCTGGATGCAGAAGCTGGCATCATGAAGGTACTGGTCACCGGGAGTGCCGGGTTCACTAACGGCTACGTCGTCCACGAGCTTCTCCGAGCGGGTCACCGCGTCGTCGGTATCGACAATTTTTCGAAGTACGGTCGCGTGAAGAAGAGCTACGACGACCATCCCAACTATTCATGCGTCCGGGGCGACGTCAAGGATGTCGATCTGTTGTGTCGGTTGGTCGAGGGCTGTGACCAGATGGTCGCCAGCGCCGCCCGGATCGGCGGCATCAGCTACTTCCACGAGTATGCATACGATCTGATTGCCGAGAACGAACGGATCACCGCTGCGCACTTCGATGCTGCCCTGTACGGATTCAAGAAGGGCACGCTCAAGAAGATCAACGTGATCAGCTCGTCGATGGTTTTCGAGAACGCCACCGTCTTCCCAACGCCTGAATCGCACATCTTCGAGTGCCCGCCACCCACCAGCACCTACGGCTTCCAGAAGCTCGCCTGCGAGTATTTCGCACGCGGTGCCTTCGAGCAATACGGCCTGCCGTATACCATCATTCGGCCGTTCAACTGTGTGGGCACCGGCGAGCAGCGCGCACTGGGCGGTTGCGAGATCCCGAGCGGCAATGTCAAGCTCGCCATGAGCCATGTCGTGCCGGATCTGATCCAGAAGGTGGCCCGTGGGCAGCACCCGCTGCACATTCTGGGAGACGGCTCGCAGGTACGGCACTACACCTACGGTGGCGACCTGGCGCGCGGCATCCGGATCTGCATGGAGCACCCGTCTGCGCTCAACGAGGACTTCAACCTGTCCACCACCGAGCGCACCACCGTCCTCGAACTGGCACGCGCCATCTGGGGCAAAATGCGATCGGGCACCCCGTTCGAGTACGTCAGTGACGACCCGTTTCAGCACGATGTCCAGCTTCGGACTCCAGATGTTCGGAAGGCGGAGCGGATACTGGGCTTCCGGGCAACCACCTCGCTCGATACCATGCTCGACGAGGTCATTCCCTGGATCACTAACGCGGTCGCGGCCGGGACGATCTAGCCGGCGATGGCCCGCACTCCCGCAGGAGCGATATGACCGGGACTGCCGTGAACGATCTCCAGCAGATCTACCGAAACCGCTTTGGGGAGCACCGTAACGCACGTGCTGAGATCTGGCGCGTGCTCGTGCGCGACTTCTTCCAGGCGTCGATCAAGCGCAGCGATACCGTGCTCGACCTGGGGTGTGGCTACGGCGAGTTCCTGAATCACGTTCGGTGCGCTCGTCGCATCGGTGTGGACCTCAATCCAGACAGCGCTAGCATGCTGGATGCGGACATCGAGTTCCATCACGGCGTCGTGGACGACCTCAGTTTCCTCTCAGATCATACGGTGGACGTCGTCTTCACCAGCAATCTCCTCGAACACTTGCCGGACCGGGCGACGGTCGAGCGAACCATCATCGAAGCGCGGCGCGTCCTCAAGCCGGGCGGCCACTTCATCGCCCTCGGGCCGAACATACGGTTTGTGGCCGGCGACTACTGGAGCTTCTGGGACCACCGGATCCCCATCAGCGACCAATCGCTCTGCGAGCTCCTGGAGGTCAGCCGATTCGAGGTCGTCGATGTCCGCGAGCGCTTCTTGCCTTTCACGGCGCGCTCAGCTCTGCCGAAGACGCCGGCACTCGTACGGCTCTATCTGCGAGTCCCGTTAGCCTGGCGCATCCTCGGCAAGCAGTTCCTGATTAAGGCTCGAAAGCCCGCGGTGGGTGGGGAGGGAACCGCCGACGATCTCGTCAGTGTGGTGCTGCCTGTCTACAACGAGCGTGAGAACATCCAACCATGCGTGCGGGGCCTCTCGAGTGCATTGCAGGGAATCCCGCATGAACTGCTCGTGTGCTACGACTACGACGAGGACAGTACCCTCGCGGCGCTGGATGCGATGCCGGATCGACCGCCCACGATCCGACTGATCAGGAACAAGCTCGGAAAGGGTGTCGCCAATGCGATGGTCGCCGGTTTCGCGGCGGCGCGCGGCGATGTGATCGTCACGTCGATGGCAGATCTCTCGGACCCGCCGTCAGTGATCCAGGCGATGGTGGAGAAGGTTCGCGAGCACGGTGCAGATGTCGTCAGCGGGTCGCGCTACATGCGGGGAGGCTCGCAGATCGGTGGGCCCCGAATCAAGCGCATGATGTCCCGTGCGACCGGGCTGAGCCTGCACTATGCCACCGGTCTCCCCACCCACGATGCGACGACCAATTTTCGTGCCTACAGTCGCCGCTTCGTGCAGGCCGTGCCCATCGAGAGCGACCGCGGGTTCGAGGTCGCTCTTGAGTTGACGACCAAGGCGCATCGTCTCGGCTACAGGGTGGACGAAGTGCCCAGCAGCTGGAAAGATCGGAGCGCCGGCGAGAGCAACTTCGACCTGGCCGGCTGGCTTCCAGCCTACCTTCGTTGGTACGGGGCGGCGATGGCGACCCCGATGCTACGGTGGTGTGGCGGGGTCATTGCCATCGTTGCAGCATGCTTCACGGTACGCCGCCTCCTCGACGGTATCTTGAAGGCGCCCACGTCAGAGTTCGCGCATGCCTCTGCAGATGAGTAATGTCGTTGACAGTTGGCATCCGGGCTGACTCCTCTCTCTGCGCGCCCTACCATGTTCTGGGGACGCCGACGATCAATGTAGTCGCCCTGGCGGTGCCAGTCGATCCTGAGTCTCATGCAGGCGTCGAGCGGTACACTCAATGGAGTGGGCGCCAACGATCGGTCAGCGCGTGTAGCCGCGCGAGCGTCGGATGGCGCGGGTTGGAGAGGATGCGGATGGACAACTCGTCCCGTGCGCGCGTGCTGACCGACGAGCTTCACCTGGATCGAACGCCAGTGGCGTTGGCTTTCGTGGATGAACCACCCCCAGGCGTCACGGTGAGCACGGCCGTCGAGCCTTCGGCATGCACATTCTGGCGGCTCGCCGAGCAGTCGCTGTTCTACGCCGCCGCTGACCGCCACCTTGAGTGCGGCGTCGGGACGATGACGATGGGATTCGAGATGCCCGCCGAGCGTCAGCCGGCCGCCATGGAGCTGGTTGGCATGATGGTCGAGATGGGCTACCTGGACAGCGCCGAGACGGCGCACCTGCCGATGGTCGGGGCGGCGCATCAGGGCATTCTGTACGGACCGCTGGCGTCGTTCCCGGTCGAGCCCGACGTGGCGCTGGCCATCGTCACGCCCACACAAGGCATGGTGCTGGCCGAGGCGAGCGACGCCGTGACCCTGCGCGAGCGGCCGGGCCTGCCGACGCTGGGACGGCCGGCCTGCGCGGCGGTCGCGTGGTCGGCCAACGAGGGCGACGTGACGCTCAGTCTGGGGTGCATCGGCGCGCGGACCTACGTGGAAGTGCCCGACGACCGCGCCATCGTCGTCATTCCCGGGGCGGCGCTCGACGGCGTCGCCGCGAAGATCGGCGGGCTGGCCAAGGCGAACCGCGACCTTGCGGCCTTCCACCAGGGGCGGAAGTCTGCCTATGCAGCGGCACAGCCGGCCCGCTGACGCTAGCTGCGCGATGGTGCGTGGGACACCGGAGCAGGCGATGCGCGTTCTCCTGCTGTCAACCTACGAGCTCGGCCACCAGCCGCTCGGGCTGGCACGGCCGGCGGCTGACCTGCTGGCGGCCGGCCACGAGGTTCGCTGCCTCGATCTCGCCGTGCAGCCCCTGGACGAGGACGCCGTGCACTGGGCCGGGCTGATAGGCGTCTCGACGCCGATGCACACCGCTACCCGGCTCGGCGTGCGGCTTGCGGCGCGCGTGCGGGCGCTCAACCCGCAGGCCCACCTGACGTTCTACGGGCTGTACGCGTCACTGCATGCCGACGTGCTCGTGCCGGACCACGGCGACAGCGCCATCGGCGGCGAGTTCGAGGGGCCGCTGGTCGCGCTGGCAGACGCCCTGGCCGTCGCCGCGCTGGCTGCTCGTGATCCGGACGGTGGTGCGCGGCACGCATCCCGAGTCGAGCCGATTCTCGGCGTTCGCACGGCCCACCATGATGGCGGCGTGGCCCTGGGGCGGCAGCAGTTCTCGCTGCCGCGCCGCGATCGGCTCCCGCCCCTCGAAGGCTATGCGCAGGTCGACCTGGGCGACCGCCGAAAGCTGACCGGCTACGTCGAGGCCAGCCGAGGCTGCGCCCATCGCTGCCTGCACTGCCCGATCGCACCCGTCTACGGTGGACGGCTGCGCGTGGTGCAGCAGGACGTCGTGCTGGAAGACGTGGCCCAGCTGGTCCGTCTGGGCGCCGAGCACATCACCTTCGGCGATCCAGACTTCTTCAACGGCATCAAACACTCGCTGCGGATCGTCGAGGAGCTGCACGCGGCATTCCCGTCGCTGACCTACGACGCCACGATCAAGGTCGAGCACCTGCTGGAGCATCGACAACACCTGGAGACGCTGGCGCGCACCGGCTGCCTGTTCGTCGTCTCAGCCGTGGAGGCGGTAGACGACCGCGTGCTGCGATACCTGGACAAGGGGCACACGGCGGCAGACGTCGAAACGGCCCTGATACTCACCCGCGCGGCCGGCCTGCCCATCCGCCCGACCTTCATGCCGTTCACACCCTGGCTCAGCCTGGACGGGTACCTGGCGCTGCTGGCGTGGGTGCGCCGCCAGCGGCTGATCGGGAACATCGATCCGGTTCAGTTCGCCATCCGTATGCTGGTGCCACGCGGATCGAGCCTGCTGGGGACGGCGGCCCTCGCGCCCCATGTTGGCCCGTTCGACGCCGAGACGTTCTCGTACCGCTGGGCGCATCCAGACCCGCGCATGGACAGCCTCCAGGAAGAGGTCGCGGCGGCGGTCGAAGCGGCCGGGTGCGCCGGCGACCCGCCGGCGCAGACGTTCGTCCAGATCGAGCGGCTGGCGCAGCGGCTCAGTGGTGGGGGGTCATCGCGCGGCGTCGAGGACGATCCTGGCACACTTGTGAGGGCGGCGTTCGTGCCACGCCTCACCGAAACATGGTTCTGTTGAGCGGAGCCGACGACGGACCAGTTCGGTCCGACGGCCCCGACGGAACGGGTGGTGTAGTCCGATGGTGTCCCGGCTTGAGCGACCGATGGCGGGTGTGGAGCGTCGGCAGCGCAGTCTCCTGACCGAAGCGCCGCGCCGGGTGCTGCTGCTGATGGCCGCGAAGACCTACCGCGCGAAGGCGTTCTTGACGGCGGCCCGCCGCCTCGGAGTGGAGGTCGTCGTCGGGTCGGATGAGCGGGGGCCGCTCTCGCGACGGTCGGCCGGCGCGCGAGCGGCGCAGATCGGCCTGGATCTCACGCGCCCCGTACGCGCGGCGGCACGGCTGGCGGACGTGGCCGAGGAGCGCCCGTTTGACGGCATCGTCAACGTGGACGACGCCACGACGGTCGTCGCGGCGCAGACGGCGACGCGCCTCGGGCTGGCCTCGAACTCCGTGGACGCCGCCCGCATCACCCGCGACAAGTACCTCGCTCGCCGCGCCTTGCAGCGCGCCGACCTGCCGACGCCCGCCTTCAGGCGCACCACCGTGGACGCCGATCCCGTTCGTGAGGCGAAGCGCGCGCCGTATCCGTGCGTGCTGAAGCCGGTCTCGCAGTCAGCCAGTCGAGGCGTCATCCGCGCCAACGACCCGGCGGAGTTCGGCGTCGCCTTCGCGCGGATCAGGGCGATGCTCGACGCGGACGGGGCGGCGCAGCGACAGATCATGGTCGAAGCGTTCGTGCCCGGCGCGGAGGTCGCCCTTGAAGGGCTGCTGGACCGTGGCACGCTCCACGTCCTGGCCCTCTTCGACAAGCCTGATCCACTTGACGGCCCGTTCTTCGAAGAGACGATCTACGTCACCCCCTCGCGCCACGACGACGCTGCCCAGCGGGCGATTGTCGAGACGGTCGAGCGGGCGTCGGCGGCGTTTGGGCTGCGCCACGGACCGATTCACGCCGAGCTGCGGCTGGGCCCAGACGGACCGGTGATCCTCGAAGTGGCGGCCCGCTCGATTGGCGGCCTCTGTGGGCAGGCGCTGCGCTTCGGCGTGGATATGTCGCTGGAAGAGCTGACGCTGCGCCACGCGGCCGGACTGGAGATCCCGACCTATGAGCGCGAGGCGCGGGCCTCCGGCGCGATGATGCTGCCGATCCCGCGCGGGGGCATCCTGCGGCGCGTCGCCGGTCAGGAGGAGGCGCTGGCGACGCCGGGCATCGACAATCTGGAGATCACGATACCAGTCGGCCAGCCGGTCGTCCCGCTGCCGGAGGGCGACCGCTACCTCGGCTTCCTGTTTGCCAGCGGCGAGACCCCTGCCGCCGTCGAGGCCGCCCTGCGGGAGGCGCACCGGCGGCTGACGTTCCAGATCGTGGGGCCAGACGAGGCCGACGACGACGCGCCATGCCTGACGGCGTCTCCGCGTTCGATCCTGCTGCCGCTGGCGCCGTCCGCGCCGCCGAAACGCGGGCGGAAGGCGTAAGGCGCAGAGCGGCGAATGGATCGTGGCTGCTCTCAGCCCTTCGCGGGCGCGTGGAACGGACTCTGCGCGCCGTGGCCGCCGTGCCCGCCGGCACCCTTGGCTGGCTGGTAGTACGGGTTCGACCCGCCGGCGTGGTCTGTTGAGTCCACCACCTCGACGATTTGCGGGAACTTCTCGCGCAGCATGACCTCGACGCCCTGCTTGAGGGTCACACTGGCCATGCCACAGCCTTGACAGCCACCGCCCATCTTCACGAACACGCGGTTTTCCTGCACGTCCAGCAGTTCGACGAAGCCGCCGTGGCTCGCCACGCCAGGATTGATCTGCGAGTCGAGGATCGCCTGGATCTCGGCGGCCAGCGGATCGTCCCAGACGGAGTTCGGGTTGTCGATTTTGAAGCCGCCGCCGACGAGCTGCCCGACAAAGTCGATACTCGCGCCCGTGAGCTTGGCGATGCTCGGACCGTCCACCAGCACCTTGAAGTCGCCTTCGTCCTGCACCGCCTCGCCCGGCTCGGGAACGGCGTCCTCTTCGAGGGCCATCGAGTAGGCGAACCCGGCCGGACCGCGCCCGTTGATGCCGACACGGATCGCGCCGCGACCGGAGATGTTCTGCATCTCCATGATCTCGCGGATCTTCTCACGCGCCGCGTCGGTGACGATGACGATCTTCCCCGCGCCCAAGGTCTGCTCGGTGTCGCTCATGATGTTCTTGCTCCAAGACGCGGGCACTGCGCGCTCGCCGTGTCACATTGTATCGGGCAGAGCGACAGTCTGGCCCGATCGTCGCGCAAACGTGCGGCGAGCTGGGCCAGCTTAGCGCGGCCGGCCGGCCAGCCGGGCGGCGGCCTCGCGGGCCGGCGCGGCGTCCAGCACCAGCCGCCGCGCGCCGTTCTGCAGCGCCGCCCAGGCGCCCCAGTCGGCTTCACCCTTGCTCGCAGTCGCCTGCGCCCTGGCCAGCTTGTGCAGCTCAGCCGCCGAGCGTGCGGTCAGGACGGACGCCAGGTAGGCTGCCTGGTCCGGCCTGAGGCCGGCCAGCAGGTCGCGGATCAACCCGTCGACCACGGCCTGGGCATCGGCCGGGGCCGCCCCGGCCTGCGGCGTCTGATCAGCGGGAACGTCGGACATCGGTCACTCCGGGATCCGCAAGGCGGTGCGCTGGCGCAGGCGCGATCCTATCGCGATTCACCCTGGCGTCCGAGCCATTCGCGGCCGGCGTCGGTGATCGCGAAGACCGGCTCGTCACCCACCACGCGCATCGTAATCAGCCCCTGGTGGGCCATGTCTGCGAGCAGATCGAGGCGGAGGCGCAGGCGATCCTCTGGCGGCAGCATCGCGTTGAGATCGCTCTCGGTCAGGCGGTCCCACTTCGCGAGCTTGGCCAGCACGACGGGCTGCAGCGCCGGATCGTACATGAACACAGGCAGATCGTACCGGATTCCGCCCGCCGCCGGACGCCATAATCCCCGCATGGGCACGCTCTATGTGGTCGGAACCCCCATCGGCAACCTTGAGGACATCACCCTGCGGGCGATTCGCATCCTGCGCGAGGTCAGCCTGATCGCTGCCGAGGACACGCGCGTCACCCGTACGCTGTTGCGGGCGCACGAGATCGCGACGCCGCTGGTCAGCTTCCACGAGTTCAGCGGCACGGAGCGGGTCCGTCGGCTGGTGGACCGCCTGGCATCAGACGACGTGGCGCTCGTCTCCGATGCCGGTATGCCGGGCCTCAGCGATCCGGGCTACCCGCTGATTCGGGCGGCTATCGATGCAGGTGTGACGGTCGTGCCGATCCCCGGCCCCTCCGCGATCCTCTCGGCGCTGGTCGGGTCGGGCCTGCCGATGCACGCGTTCACCTTTCACGGGTTTCTGCCGCGCAAGTCCGGCGAACGGCGGCGCTTCCTCCAGGCTCTGGCGGATGCCGAGCACTCGCACGTCGTGTTCGAGTCGCCGCACCGGCTGGCGGCGGCGCTCGGCGACGTGGTGGCCGTTCTGGGACCGGAGCGGCAGATCGCCGTTGGCCGGGAGCTGACCAAGAAGTTCGAAGAGTTCGCGCGGGGGACGGCCGCTGAGGTCGCGGCGCGGTTCGCCCGGCAGGCCCCGCGTGGCGAGATTACCCTCGTGATCGGGCCGCGAGAGACCCGCCGGCGGCGTGCAGAAGATGCGCCGATGGGTGACGATGTGCATCAGCGAACCTGACGGCGCGGATGGTATCATTCTCCAGAATCGTATGCTGATCGATACGCACGCCCACCTGATGGATACAGCCTTCGCAAACGATCTGCCCGCCGTGCTCGAACGAGCGGCGAAGGCTGGAGTGGTGGCATTGGTCTGCGTGGGCTACGACGAACCGTCGAGCTTCGCCGCCGTCGAGCTGGCCGAGCAGTATCCTCAGCTGGTGGCGGCCGTCGGGGTGCACCCCAACGCTTCCGGCGCGGCGGCGCCGGGCGCCTTCGAGCGACTGGCGAAGCTGGCACGACATCCGCGCGTGGTCGGCATTGGCGAGACCGGCCTCGACAACTTCCGCAAGCGGACCGCGCCCGCGATCCAGCAGGAGTGGTTTCGTCGGCACCTCGACCTCGCCGCCGAGCTTGACCTGCCGGTGATCGTTCACAACCGCGACGCCGACGACGACGTTGCTCCGATCATCGCCGAGTGGGCGCAGGCGACGGGCGGTCGCGGCGTCCTGCACTGCTTCTCCGGCGACGACGCGATGCTGGTGGCTGGCCTGGATGCCGGCTTCACCGTCTCGATTGCCGGTCCGATTACGTACAAGAACGCCGGCGACGCACCTGCTCGAGCCGCCCGTGTGCCGCTCGACCGCATCGTTGTCGAGACGGACTGCCCATACCTGCCACCGCATCCCCATCGTGGGCAGCGGAACGAGCCGGCCCACATCCGGCTGACGGCCTCGCGGCTGGCCGGCCTGCACGGTGTGCCGGTCGAGACGTTCGAGGATGCCAGCACCCGAAACGCTGTGCGACTCTTTCCCCTGTTAGCGACACTAGTTCCCGATACCGTCACCAGTGAAAGAGGAGTGGTGTGATCAGCACGGTCTCGTCGTTCGCCCTGGTACAGGACGGTCTGGCGGCGGTCGAGCGCGCGCTGGCCGAGACCGCCCAGCCTGACCATCCGCTGCTTGGCCCGATGCTCTCGATGGTTCTGCCCGGAAGCGGCAAGCGACTTCGTCCCGCGCTGGCGCTGTTGACCGGCCACCTCGGCACCTACGACGCCGAACGGCTGCTGCACATGGCGACCGGCGTCGAGCTGCTGCACGGCGCGAGCCTCGTGCACGACGACGTGGTGGACGAGTCTGACCGGCGGCGCGGCGCGCAGACGCTGTTCACGCGGGTCGGCAACGCGCTGGCCGTTCTCGTCGGCGACTATCTCTTCGCTCAGTCGGCTACGCGCTGCGTCGCGACCGGCGACGTTCGGGTGATCGGCCTGTTCGCCCAGACGCTCGCCAGCATGTGCCAGGGGCAGATCGAAGAGGCCTCGCGCGGCAGCTCGCCGCACCTCAAGCTCACCCGCGAGGGGTACTACCAGACGATCTGGGGCAAGACAGCCTCGCTGTTCGTGCTGGCGTGCGAGGGCAGCGCGATCCTCGCCGGACTCGCCGAGCCGCAGATCCTGGCGATGCGGCGGTACGGCGACCGTCTCGGGCTGGCGTTCCAGGTCGTGGACGACATCCTCGACTTCACCGGCGACGAGGCCCAGCTTGGGAAGCCGGTTGGCGGCGACCTGCGCCAGGGCACGATCACGTTGCCCGTCATCTGCCTGCGCGAGCAGCTTCCAGACGCCGAGTTCCGCGCCCTTTTCAATGCCGACGACACCGATGTCGTCGTGCAGGCCATCCGCACCTCGCCGGCCGTCCTGGCAGCGCAGGCCGAGGCCGACCAGTTGCTGGCCGAGGCCCGCGTGGCGCTGCTCGACGTGCCGGCCTGCCCGGCCCGCGACTCGCTCGAAGCGCTGACGCACTACGTGGTGGAGCGGCGCGTGTAGGCCGTCGTGCACGGTCCCCTGGTGAGCCGCGGCCCGTGAGGATCGCCGTCGCTACCGCAAGCTGGCGCGGTAGCCGGCGGCCCGGGCGTCCGCCTCGGTAGCGAAACACTGCTCGGGCCGGGTCTGGCGGTAGAACTGGCCGCCCGGCCGATGGTAGATCCACTCGCCCGACGAGCTGTGGTTGCCCTTGATCGGGAGGCCAGCCGGGCAGTCCATGCCGAGCGGCGCACCGCGTGGAGCCTGTGAGCGGGGCGCGGCGGCCGTCGTCGGCGCGCGGGCGAGGACCGTGACCGTCGGCGTGGCCGCGCGCGTCGGTGCCGGCGCGGGGGCCGACGCCACTCGTGGCGTGGCGGTTACCACCATCAGGAAGTTGGCGGCGATCCATCCTTCGTCGCCGTTCGGCAGGCGGACCTGCTGCCAGAGCCGGCCGCCATCCTGGTGACGCTCGCCCAGCGCTTCGAGATGCATGCCGTCGGCCAGCACCCGGATCACCGTCTCGCTGCCCGGCTCCGGCCGCAGGCGGACGCCTTCCGACCCGGCCCCAACCACCTGCACGTGCGCGCCAGCGGCGAGATCGTGCGTTGCCTCCCCACGATCGACGGCTGCCACCGCTGCCGGCGCAGGTGGCGCAGGCGGCGGCGAGGCCGGTACAACGACTTCCTGGGGCCCAGATGTCGCCAACGCGGCCGGCGCCCCACTGGCGGCGCTCCGGTCGCTGCCGGCCGGCGCCGCCTGCGCAGCCGGCGATGGCGACGCGGCCGGCCCGGCCGTCGGCGCGATGCTCGGGCGGGCGGTCGGGACCAGCGGCGGATCGGTCGGTGTTGGCGGGATGCGCGGTGTCGGGCCAGACGCCGGCGCGGACGGCGAGACAAACGGCGTGGACTCGCGCGGGAGCAGCGCGCCGCCCGTCAGAAAGAGCAGCGCCCCGACGAACAAGAGTAGGCCGTTGCCGAGCGCGCCGGACGGCACGTGCAGCAGCCGGCGTAGTCCCGGCGCGCCCGCTAGCAGCAGGCCGAGCGCGGCGGCAGCCAGCATGTAGACCACCGCGCTCGCTGGACTGCGCTGCCCGACGGCCATCGCGGCCAGGAACAGCCCGACGCAGGCGACCCAGCCGGCGACGCGGAGCGGACGCTCCCAGGACAGACCGTTTCCAGGTAGTTCGCCGCCGGCGATCCCGCTCGCCGGTGTGTCCGCGCGGCGTCCCGTCCCGCCCGATGGCTGCCGCCCCTGTCGTGCGTACGCCTCGTGGCCGGAGCCGCTGCCCGGCCCCGCACGGGCCTGATCCCCGTCTCCGGCCGCGCCTCCGGCCCCAGCTCTGCCACCACTGGCCTGCCCGGCCGGCTGTCCGCCACGCTCCCGCAGACGCGCAGCTTCCAGCGACGCCGAGGCCGCGAGGTACTCGTTCCCCAGTGTGCGATAGTGGCGGGCCAGCGTCTCGAACAGCTTGGGGCTGCGATAGCCAGCCTGGGCGTTCGTCACCAGCAGTTCGACGGCCTGCTCGGTCAGGCCGCGCCGCGCGAAGATCGCCGCGAGCTGCCAGCGCGCCTCGGCCTTTTGCGGCGGCGCGCCGTCGCGCAGTTGGCGCAGCCAGGCCTCCGCCTCGGCTCCAGATTCGCCAGGTGCGCCGTCAGGACGCATCACTCACAGACCCTCGCAGCCAGGGTGCGTCTCGGTCACGACGGCGACCGTCCGGCAGCTACCGGCCCTGAGGTGGTCGGGCTGGCGTCTGTCCGGTCGGCGGCGTCCGATAGGCAATGTAGATCAGACGACCGGACGGGTCAACGTTCCGCGTCTCCGTCCCGCCCGGGATCTGGGCCTCGATGGCACGCAGATCCTCGATGCGGTGCTCCAGCGCCACCACGACGACGCCCTTGCCATCCGTGGGCGGCCGGAACTCGGATCGGTTGTTCAGGTGGATGATCGGCACGTCTCGCGCCAGAAACCGAATCGTCCCGTGATTCTCGTAGAGGACCGGACCAGTCAGCATGAAGGCGTGGTAGCGAGATGGCTCCTGCGCCAATTCCTGGCCGATAGCCGTGGCCTCGCGCCCGAGGACGCGCGGCGCGTACTGGAAGAAGTAGATCCCGACGTTCATCGCCAGCAGCAGGAGCGCTGCGCTCGTGCCGACCGGCGCGAGCAGCCAGCGCGTCGCTCCGAACCGCGTGCCGCCAACCATCCGCGCGACTCTTGCCACCAGCATCGCGCCGAGCAGGAACACCGTCGGCGTCATGATCAGCAGCCGCTGCCCGGACGGCGCATCGATGGTCAGCACGCCGCCGAACAGAACGCCGAGCCAGAACCAGAGCAGCAGCGTCAGCTCGTGGAAACGACGCCACTGGGCAATCGTCGCGCCCATCCCAAGCCAGAGCAGCACGACGGTGAGCGTGTCGAAGCTAGGGATGTTGTAGAAGTAGAACCCGCCACCGTCTCCCGCCAGGATGAACATGCTCAGGACGCGCCGCAGCTGCTCCGTGAGCAGGGCCGGCAGCGCCGAGGGCAACGTCGCGCTCGGGCCGACGATCTGCTGGACGAACGATGCCTGGAAGATGCTGACCATCTGGACGCGCGCGAAGAATGTGTCCGGGTAGGTGACGTAGTGCAGCCCGAGCGGTGCGAACACGGCCAGCCCGCCGAGCGCCAGCCCGCCGATCTGCACCAATGAGACGCAGCGCCGCCGCCACAGCACGATCAGGAGCGGGGCGGCCACGATGGGCATCACCCTGGCCGCGTAGTACAGATACTGCGCGAAGCCGATCGCCATGCCGGCCAGCACCAGGGCCGTCCAGACGCCGGGCCTGCCGACCAGCGGATCGGACGACGACGACGCGCTATCGTCGCCCCGATTCGCCCGTCTCCCATGCTCGTAGGCGAACGCCAGCAGCAGCATCATCAGGATCATCGTCAACGTCGCTTCGACGTTGCTGATCGCCATCCGGCTGTACTGGATGTGCAGATGCGACACGGCCAGCAGCCATGCCGCCACGGCCGCCGCGAGCGGTCCCCAGGCGATGCGCGCCAGCACGTAGACGGCCGGGACGCAGGCCACGCCGAACAGCACCGAGACCATCCGCGCCCCGACGATGCCCTGCCCGAAGACCAGCATCGAGGCGGCCTGGAGATAGCTGAACATGAACGGGATCGACGAGAAGCTGGAGGTGCCGAACAGGGAGAACCGCTGTCCCTTCAGGATCTCACGAGCGATCAGCGCCAGCTCGCCCTCGTCGCCGTGGAAGGCGGGCGGGTACGCTTCGAGCTGGTAGGCGCGCAGGACGAGCGCCACCAGCGAGATGGCAGCGACGGTCGCCAGCTCCAGGCGCATGCTCCGACGCCGCGGCGCTGTGCAGATGTGACGGAGGTGGGTCCGCCGGATGCCGTCCAGCCGCGTGGCGGCCGCCAACAGCAGGCCGAGGGCGAGCAGCCAGGGGAGCACGCTGAAGCGCGTCGTCCGCGAGAGCACGACTGCGACTCCCGTGAAGCAGACCGACCCGACGACCAGCAGTGCCGAGATGCCCTGCGGATCGACCGTGAGCCAGCGTCGCCACCAGCGTTCGAGCCAGGCTGCCGAGTCGCCGGAATCGTCCAGGCCCGCGAAGCCCAGCCCCGCCAGGCCCACAGCGGCGAGCAGCAGTCCGGCCTGCGCGGTCAGCAGCGCGGCGAACGCCGTGCAGGCGGCCAGACCGAGGAACAGCAGGCGGAAACGCACCGGTGGCTCCAGCGTGGGTGAACGGGCTACGAAGGGTTGTACCCGTGTGGCAATGAGGGTGGCCTTGCTCGGATGCTACCTGTGACAGGTCCGTAAGCGCCGATCTCCAGCGCTTTGACGTTCGCCGTGCCAGGGTCTGTCTTCTGCCCGCCTAACGAATCAACTAACGAATCAACGGGCGGGGACAGGCCACGAGGCACCGACTGCGCTGTCACTGCGCTACGGGCCGAAGCGCAGGGCCAGCACCGCCCGCAGCGACACATCCGTCACGTAGAGCAGGCCGTTGGGGCCGATGGCGATGCCGACCGGCGCGCGCAACAGCCGCCCCTCGCGGGTCTGATCGACAACCCCGGCCGGCACGCCCGCAGGCGTGAATCGGCTGATTCGACGGCCGTCGGGCTCGCTGATCCAGACCGCGCCGTCTGGCGCGATGGCCATGTGGGGGCCGCGCTCGGTGTCGGCTGGCAGCACGGCCCAGTGGTGCAGGTACGCGCCGGTCGGGGAGAGGTGCAGCACGCTGCCGCCCTCGCCGTTGACCGCGTAGATGTCGCCGTTCGGCGCGACGACCACGTCGGTCGGCTGGCGCAGCTCGACCGGCCCGCCAACGGCCGGTCCGATCTTCCCGAGCATGCTGCCGTCCGGAGCCAGGTGCACCAGCCGGCTCCCGCCGGTGTCCGCCACCAGCAGCGTGCCGTCCGGCGCGAGCCCGAAGCCGCGGGGCCGGTACAGCCCGAGGTCACGGCTGCCGACCGTGCGGACCTCGCCCGTGGCTGGCTCGATGCGCCGTAGCTGTCCATCCAGTGCGTCGAGCACCCAGACGACCCCGTCTGGCCCGACCTCGACGTCGGCCGGCACGCCAGCCTCGGCGTTGGGGATCGGCGTCGGGACGCTGCTCGGCGAGTCGATCCGCAGCGTGTCTCTGGTGGACGCGTTCGTCACGTAGACGGCGCCGTCCGGCCCAACGGCCACGGCGCGCGGCTCGCTCTCCAGCGACACCAACGACGCGACGCGCGTCGCCCCGAGCGCGCGGATAGCCGGGTCTGGCGGGATGGCGGGGTGGATCGCCGCCTCGGTCGGATTCGAGACCGGCGTGAACCGCGAGGTCGGGATCGCGCCCCAGTCCTCGCCGGGCGGCGCCCAGAGCAGGTTCAAGGTCGTGTCCGATCCGGGATTGGTGAGGCGCACCCGAATCGAGTGGTCGCCGTCCGGCAGCACGACGCTGGCCGGCTCGTCGCCGGGCGACTGGCCGAGCGGCACCGGCAGGTCGTCCAGCCACAGCCCGACGTTTCCGCTGCCCTGGACACGGAAGCGGTAGGTGCCGGCCTTCGGCGCGTCCACCACGCCGATCAGGTCCAGGACGTACGGGCCGGCCAGGGGTGGAAGCGTCGCCTCGCGCTGAACGTACCGTTCGAACCGCAGAACGTCCGGCTTTGCTTCAGGGTCCGTGCCGCTACGATAGACGGCCAGCAGGCCGGTCGCCGTGCGCTGCTCGCGGCTGAGCCGCGCGCCTGGGATGGCCGTCAGTTCGGATGTGCCCGGCGGCTGCCAGCGAAGCTGAATCTGGGCCGGACCGCTCGGCGCTGCCAGCACGCGAAGTCGCTGGTTGCCGGCCGGCAGCTCGGTTGTCAGCTCCTCGCCGGCCCGTCCGACTGAGACGCCGTTGATCTCGACGGTCGAGCCGGGCGGGCCGTCCAGCATGAAGCGGTACCACCCCGGCGTGTCGATGGCCAACGCGGCGAACAGCTCGATGGCGGCCCCCTGCGCGCTCTCGCCGGGGATCGGCCAGCTCAGGCGAAGGTCGCCGAGCGTCTGACGGCTGGTGCGCGAGCGGTCCTGCGAGGTGACGCGCAGCGTGACGCCACGGGCCGACGCCACAACCTTCGACGGCGCGCGGAAGGTCCGCAGCACCACCTGCGTGTCGTCGAGCGGCGAGCGGTAGCGGTCGATCTCCCCATCTTCGTAGACCCGTTCGAGATCTTCGGCAACCACCTCCTGCCGCCCAGGCGCGAAGTAGGCGAACGTCTCGTCGCGGCGCAGCGGGACGCCAACGGCTGCGTCAAGGGGGCGCGGCTCGCCCAGGCCAGGCGCGAGGAAGCGGATCGTTGGGTGGTCGAGCCAGACATCGGCAAGGTAGATCGCGTGGGTTGGCAGCAGCCGATTGATCTGCTCGGCTGTGAGCGCCTCGGCGGATGCGTAGCCGGTCCAGGCGGCCTGATCCGTCCGGCGAGCGATGAACGTCGTGTAGCCGTTGGTCACCACGCTGAAGCCCAGCAGCACTACCAGCAGGTCGAGCCGCCACATCGGCGCCGTCCACATCCGCCCCGGCAACTGGCCGGCCACCGCCACCAGCCCTGATGCTGCCAGCAGCGCAACTGGCGCCAGCATCGGGAACGCTGCAAGGCTGTCTGGCCCGCTGTCGCGCGAGGCCCGAGCGGCCAGCGCCAGCGTCACCGCCAGCCAGAGCAGCAGGATGCCCCCGCGACGGCTGGCCGGGCGCGCCACCGCCACGGCGATCCCCAGGATCAGCAGCGCGGCCATGACGCTGTCGAGGTGCTTCTGCCCCTGAGCGTTGTGGACCGGGTCCGGATCGCCGCTGACGTTGAACATCAGCGCCGTCGCGCGGAGCCGCTCCAGCAGCGGGGCGGCAGCCTCCGACGGGTTCGCGTTGGTCGCACGCTCCACGGCCAGGTGACGGTCCGGGATCGACACCCCCGCGATGACCGGACCGGCCGCGATCAGCCCGTAGACCAGGAACGGCGCGAGGACGGGCGGCTGGGGTGGCTGCCAGCGCGTCGAGCCAGCGCGCGGGCGACAGGCCAGGATCAGCGCCGCGACGAGCGCCATCAGCCCGGACCACGACACCTGTATTCCGAGCCCGATGGCCACGCCGGCCGCGCCGGCCAGCCCACCGTGACCTCGCTGGGCCGCGCGCATCAGCAGCGCGACGCCGAGAGCCTGGGCTGCCACGCCCCAGCCGACATACCCGAAGGCGGCCCGTGTCAGCTCGACGGGCCAGAACAGCAGCGCTGCCAGCATGCCGGCCAGCGCCCCCAGGAGGGTGCCGCCCAGTTGTCGGCCCAGGAGGAACAGCGCGAGCGCCATCAGCGTGCCGCCAAGGGCCGCCGGCAGCCGGACCGCCACCGGCGTGTGTCCGAGCGCGCCGACCGACCAGACGGTCAGCAAGTGGAAGATCGGCCAGCCGTCCCAGGTTCCGCCGTCGAACCCGCTCGAGAGGACGTGCGCCGCATCCAGGCCGACCACCGCTTCGGCGGGCGCCAGTCCGGGCGGCAGCGCACCGAGCAGCACCAGGCGACAGGCCGCCGCGCCGACTCCGACCACCAGCAGCGAGAGCAGTCCGCGCCAGCCGCCGATCAGCGTGCCGGGGTCGGGATGCCTGTCGGCGTGGGCCTCCGCGTCCTCGCTGAATCGGGCCTCCGCGTCCTCGTCCGCGCTGTCGTCTGGCTGGTCGTCACGGCCGAGCGCCGCCGATCCGATGAGCAGGGCCGCCGACAGCAGCAGGATCGCCCCACCGAGCCAGGCGCGCTGATCGAGCGCCAGTTGGCCGGCGAGGCTCGCGCCAAGCGCGAGAATCGGCAAAGGGAGCAGCCGTCGCGATACGTCGAGACGCAGGGATGGTCGCCTGAAGATCGGCACGCGGCGGTGTACTCCCGTTCCAGCACGTTGATTATCAGCATCACGCCCGCTGGAGGCCTATATTGTGCGGGAGCGTCCGCCTGGGGCCGCGCCTACTGTGAGAAGATGCGGGACTTCTTCACGCCGGCCTTCGCCAGCCGGTAGTCGAGGCTCGTCTTGAGCACGCCGAGGCCATACGTGCACGACCGCTTGAAGTTGATCGACGACGACTCGGGCAGGTAGCGCGTGGGACACGAGACCTCGCCGACGCGGAACCCGAACCAGAAGACCTGAGCCAGGAACTGGTTGTCGAAGAGGAAATCGTTGGAGCTCCGGTGCAACGGGAGCGTCTCCAGCACCCTGCGGGAGAATGCGCGGTAGCCGGTGTGGTACTCCGAGAGCTTTTCGCCCATCAGCAGGTTCTGGACCGCCGTCAGCACGCGGTTCGAGACGTACTTGTAGACCGGCATGCCACCCTGGAGCGCCCCGTTCCCGATGATCCGGCTGCCCAGCACCACGTCGTAGACGTCGGCGGCGATCATCGAGGCCATCGGCGTGACGAGGCGCGGATCGTACTGGTAGTCCGGGTGCACCATCACGACGATGTCTGCGCCGAGCGCCAGGGCCTCGCGGTAGCAGGTCTTCTGGTTGCCGCCGTAGCCCAGGTTCTTCGGGTGAACGACGGTTCGCAGGCCGAGCCGCCGCGCCACCTCCACCGTATCATCACGGCTGGCGTCGTCCACGAGCAGAATCTCGTCGACCACGTCCCCAGGCAGGTCCGAGACCGTCCTTTCGAGTGTCAGTGCTGCGTTGTAGGCTGGCAGCACCACCACTACTCGCTTGCCATGGATCATCGAGCAGCTCTCCCCGCACCTGCGCCCGGCCCCGATGTTCGGAGACGCATAGCTGAAACGAATGACGTTCACACTGGTCGTCAAGGATTGCCGCGGACCTGAGGACAGGTCTACCCTAACGTCCCTGTTAGCATGAACGAGATCGTAGGCATCGGCGGGTACCTGGCGGCTGGCGGCGCCGTGGCGTTGCTGATCGCTGCCCTGTACCTGCGCGAGCGCCCGAGACGCACCAGCGGTCCTGCGAGCGCGGGACCGTCGGTCGGCCAGATGTCGGCTCGTGACAGGTTGGCTGGCCCAGTGTCGGCTGGCGCGCTGCCGTCCGCCATCCTGCTGCTGGGGAGCGTCCTGGCCGGCGGCAGCATCTACCTCGCCGGCCGCCTCTGGACCGAGTCAACCGACCTGGCCGCGCTCTGGTGGCTGCTGGCGGTCGGGGCGGCGTTCGGACTGCTCTCGCTGGCGGGCCTGGGGTGGACAGCCGCGCCGGCCACGGCGGACGCCGACTCCGACCCGGCCGAAAGCGGCCGGCCAGGGCCGGCCCGCGCGGCGGTATTGACGGTCGTCGTCGGGCTGGCGCTCGAAGTCGCCTGCCTCGGGCTGTTCTGGGTCGGGCGGCTGTTGACGGTCGCGTGGCTGCTGCACATCGCGGCGTGCGCCGTCTTCCTGGTCGGGCTGTGGCGGCTCACGCGGCCCTCACTGCGCCGGATCGTCCCTGACTGGGATCTGGCCGATACGCGCTGGGTTGTCGGGCTGACAGCGGTCGGCCTGTTCCTGCGCCTCTGGCACATCGACGCCATCCCGCGGGGACTCTGGTTCGACGAAACGCAGCGCGGCATCGAGGCGCTGCGGATGATCGCCGAGCCGGGCTATCGCCCGATCTTCGCCGCGGGCATCCTCCAGGAGCCGACTGGCCTTTGGTACTTCATCATGACGCTGATCCCCATCTTCGGCCGCGATCCGCTCACGCTGCGGCTGCCGGTGGCGGTTGGCGGCGCGCTCGGCATCGCTGCCGTGTACCTGTTGGGACGGGTGTTGTACGGGCGTCGTGCTGGCGTGGTCGCGGCCGGGCTGCTCGTGGCGCTGGTCTGGCACCTGAACTTCAGCCGCGTCGCGCTGCCCGCCGTTCTCTCACTGACCTGCGACACGCTCGCCGCCGCCGTCTTCGTGGTCGGGGTGCGGCGTCGGAGCGGCTACCTGCTGGCCCTGGCGGGCGTCGTCGGGGGAGCCGGCCTGTACTTCTACTACACCAGCCAGTTGATGCCGTTCGTGCTGGCCGTTGGCGCGGGTCAGTTCGTGCTGGCCACGCGCTTCCGAGAGCTACGACGAACCATCGCCGTGATGGCGCTGTTCGCGCTCGGGTTCCTGCTGGCGGCCGGCCCGTTCGGATTCTACGCCGTCACCAACTGGGGCCAGTTCAGCGCGCGGGCGGGCACGGTCAGCGTCTTCAACGAGGTCGCCTCAGCCGGGAGCTATGCCCCGCTGATCGACAACGTGCGCGCACACCTGATGATGTTCCACGTCCGTGGCGATCCGAATGGCCGCCACAACTGGTCGGGGCGTCCCATGCTCGACGCCGTCACCGGCGGCCTCGTCGTGCTGGGGCTGGCGATGTCGCTGTCGCGGTTCTGGCGGCTGGAACAGGCGATTGTCCTCTCCTGGATTCCGGCCGCGCTGGCCGGCGGCATCTTCTCGATCACCTGGGAAGCGCCACAGAGCCACCGGGCTATCGGTGCGATCGTCCCCGCCGTGCTGCTGGCATCACTGCCGCTGGCGCTGTTGTGGGAGCGGCTGGACGACGTGTCGCGGCGACTCCCGAGCGGGCGCGGCGGGTTTACAGTGGCCCGCCTGGGGCCGGTGCTCACCGCGAGCCTCGTCGTGCTGATCCTCGGGGCCACCGACTACGCCAACGCCGACCGCTTCTTCGGGCGGCAGATGCGCGACACCCGTACCTGGCTGGAGTTCGCGTCGCCGCAGACGGAGGCCGGCCGGCAGGCCGCCCAACTGCCGCCAGATATGAAGGTGTATCTGGAGCCGTCCTGGCTCGGGCATCCGAGCGTGCGCTGGACCGATCCTTCGCGGCGCGAGTTCGCGGCGTTCGAGACGGCCACCCAGTTGCCGATTGTCGATGCGCAGGCGGCGATCTTCATCGGGGACCGCCCGGCCGTGGCCGAGCGGATCGCGGCGCTGTACCCTGGGGCGCTGCGCTCCTACACGCGGACGCCCGATGGCGGGACGGTCGGCTACGGGTTCGTGCTGCCGCAGGCCATCGTGCAGGAGACGCGGGGCGTTGCCGCGCGCTACCAGGGGCCGGCGGGCAGCGCCGAGCGGCGCGAGTCGGGCCTGGTGCACGAGTGGCCCCGGGGCGTGCCGATCCCCCCGCCCTTCGAGGCGTCGTGGAGCACGACGCTCACGGTTCAGACCTACAACACCTATCGCTTCCGCCTGGAGGCTCCGTCGGCGGCGGTGCTGACGCTCGACGGCATCGAGCTGGTGAAGGGCGGCAACGAGGTCGCGGTCAAGCTTGCGCGCGGCAATCACGCGCTGCGGCTGGCCGGCAGCGCGCTGGGGCAGGAGCCGGTGCGGCTGCTGTGGGCGCCCGGGACCGAGGCGTTTCGTCCGATCCCCGGCAACCTGTTGAACGCGGCTCCGGTCCGCACGACGGGCCTGCTGGCGCGCATCTACCGTGGCGAGGACATGAAGGCCGAGCCGATCCAGGAGCAAGTCGATCCGACGGTGGATCTGACCGTGCACACGCTGCCCACCGCGCGCCCCTATACGATGGAGTGGAGCGGCGCGCTGCGGATCGAACGGGAGGGACGCTACCGGCTGGGAGTGAACAGCCTGGGCACGTCCGCGATCTGGGTGGACGGCGAGCAGGTGGCGGTGAATACGGCCAACGGCGGCTCAGCCGATGGCGAGGTGCAACTGAGCGTCGGCTGGCACGACGTCCGTATCCGGTTCCTGGACACGCTGGGCTTCTCCTTCGTCAACGCCTTCTGGCAGCCGCCCGGCGGTGCACGTGCCGTCATCCCGACGACGGCGCTCCGGCCGTGGCCGGCGTACCGGACCGTCGCGGCGCGGCCTGAGGACGCCGACCTGCCCGCTCCCACGACGGCGCCGGCGGACGGCGTCTCGGTGGCCGTGGCGCCGATCGCGCCGCCCGAGACGGTACAGGACAAGGTCGACCTCGGCGAGGGACAGGTGGTGTCGCCGGCCGGGGCGCTCGGACAGCCGCGCGGCATCGCCGTCGGACCCGATGGCACGCTCTACGTGGCGGATGGCGTGAAGAAGGCGATTGTGCGGATCGGCCGGGACGGCTCCACAGCGCTGCTCGGGGAAGGGGCGCTCAAGGAGCCGAGCGCCGTGGCGGTGTACCAGAGCGGGCTGGCCGTAGCTGACGCCGGCGCCGGCTCAGTGGTCGAGATGAGCTACCAGGGGGCCGTCGGTGCGCGCCTGTTCGCGGAGTACCCGATGTACAGCCCGCGCGGCCTCCTGACGACGGCCGCTGGCGACCTTGTTGTCGCCGACACCGGCAACGACCGGCTGCTGATCCGCGCCGTGGATGGAGCCATCCGCGTCGTGCCGGGCCTGTCGCAACCGACGAGCGGCGCGCTGCTGCCGGATGGCACGATCCTGGCGGCCGAGGGCGGCGCGAACCGGATCGTGCATCAGGAGCCGGATGGCGTGCGCCTGATGACCTGGGCCATGCCGCCTTCGTTGACGGTCAACGGGCCGCACATCGGCGTGTTGCCGGACGGCGGCTGGCTGGCGACGCTGCCGGAGGAGCGGGCGATCATGGCTCGGCCCGCCGGCGGCGGCCCGGCGGTGCTCTGGACGCTCGGCGGCATGAAGAAGTCGACAGGCATCGCGACGGGCGCGGAAGGCGTGTACGTCGTGGACGTCGACAGCCAGAACGTGCGCCGCTACGCCCTGCCGGGCCGCTGACGCTCTGCAACCGACCAGGGCGATTGCATGTTCGTTGGTGTACCCGAAGCATCACGGAACGGGCGGTCGGGGGTTGAAACCCCCGCCTACACGCATTCAGTCGCTGCGCGACGCTCGTCGGGAACGGCCGGCACTGGTGCGACTGGCGCGTCGCGCAGCGACTGCAGGATCGTAGGCGGGGCTTTCAGGCCCCGACGAGGCGGCACGACGACATCAACATGCAATCGCCCTGTGCAACCGACGCGCGGACTGGACTCCCGCGCCTGAAACGGTTTACCCTGCCAGCGGCCGGCCGTGCCGGCTGATCCTCGCCAGCGAGGGAGGGGAGTACCGTGAAGATCACGGCAGTCGAACCGCTACTGATCGACCGCTACATGTTCGTCCAGGTGCACACCGACGCCGGAATCACCGGCCTGGGCGAGTCTGGGGCCTGGGGCTATCTCGAAGCGTCGGCAGCGGTCGTGAACAAGTTTGCCTCGTACCTTGTCGGCGAGGACCCGCTCCGCATCGAGCACCACTGGCAGTACATGTACCGCAGCAGCCATTTCCGTGGCGCGGCGATCATGGGCGCGCTCAGCGCAATCGATATAGCGCTCTGGGACATCGCCGGCAAGCACTTCGGCGTGCCGGTCTACCAGTTGCTCGGCGGCAAGGTCCGCGACAAGGCGCGCGTCTACTACCACGTCTTCGGCAACACCACCGAGAAGCTGGTGCAGGGCATCGTCGATGCCAAGAACCAGGGGTTCACGGCGGTCGGGCACCTGACGCCGTTCCTGGACGAAGACCGTGCCGTGCCGTATGAGAAGACCCACGTCCAGAAGATGCGGGACGCCATCGACACCGTCCGGATGTACCGCGAGGCCGTCGGAGATGATGTCGATCTCTGTATCGAGATCCACCGCCGGCTGACGCCACACGAGGCCATCGTGCTGGCGCGTGGCATCGAGCAGTACCACCCGTTCTTCTACGAAGACCCGATCCTGCCGGACAACTTCGACATGATGGGGCTGGTGGCCGAGAACATCCACATTCCGATCGCCACGGGCGAGCGGCTGCACACTATCTACGAGTTCGAGATGCTGCTGGCCCGCAACGCCGTCCAGTACGTCCGGCCGGACGTGTGCATGTGCGGCGGTATCACCGGGGCGAAGAAGATCGCGGCGCTGGCCGAGGCCCGGCATGTCGGCGTGGTGCCGCACAACCCGCTCAGTCCGGTCAGCACGGCGGCCTGCATCCAGATCGCCGCGTCGGTGCCGAACTTCGCGTTGCAGGAGTACCCCATCGGTGAGGATGTGCCGCCCAAGAGCGAGATCGTGAAGTCGCGGATGGTGCACGACGGCAACGGGTATCTGATCATCCCCGACGCGCCCGGTATCGGCATCGAGCTGGCCCCTGACGCTGCCGAGAAGCATCCGTACAAGATGCGCTGGGTCGGGACGCGGCTACACGCCGACGGCTCGGTGATGGATCAGTAGCCGCGAGGTTCGTCCGCTCGTGGGACGGGAACAGCGGGAGACGGTAGACAGGGAGCGGCCAGGCGGCCTCCCTGGCAGTGAGTCTGGGAGCGGCCGGCCCGCCGGTCGCTCCCGTCAGACGGCGGAGGGGCACGGTGACCGGGTATCCGTCGGCAGAGGGTGACCAGCGCGTCGGGCCGGGCAGCCTGCTCGCCGTGGTGGCGGCGGTGTTCGCGGCCTGTGGCATGGCGGAGGACGACGCCGGCCTGCTCGCCGATTCGCTGGTGCAGGCTGACCTGCGCGGCGTGCACTCCCACGGCGTGCTGCGAGTGCCAGAGTACGTGAAGAAGCTGCGACACGACGGTGTTGACCCCTGCGGGAGACCAGCCGTTGTGCGGGATGCTGGCGCGGCGCTGGTGGTGGATGGCCGCAACAGCATAGGGCAGATCGGCAGCGCTTTCGCCATGCGCGCGGCGATCGAGCGAGCCAGGACGACGGGCGTCGCGGCGGCTGCCGTGCGCGGGAGCAACCACTGCGGCGCAATGGCCTACTACGCGCTCATGGCCGCCGAGGCCGGGATGATCGGGCTGGCAACCACCAACGCACTCCCGACGATGGCGGCCTGGGGCGGCCTTGACAAGATCATCGGCATCAATCCGCTCGGCGTGGCGATCCCCGCCCATGCGGAAGCGCCGATGGTCTTCGACGGTGCTTTCAGCGGGTCGGCGCACGGCAAGATCCGCGTCTTCGCGCAGAAGGGCCTGCCGATCCCGGACTCCTGGGCGTTCGACGCCTCGGGAAGCCCGACCACGGACGCCGCCGCCGCGCTGGATGGCCTGCTGCAGCCGGTCGGCGGATTCAAGGGGATCGGGCTGGCGCTGGTGTTTGGCCTGCTGTCCAGCCTGTTGTCGGATGCCGCCTACGGCACGGAGCTTGGCAACATGGTGGACGGGCCGCGCCCTGGCCTGGACGGTCACCTGTTCGTCGCGTTCAACGTGGCCGCGTTCACGGATGCCGACCGCTTCCGCCGTCGGGTGGACGCCGCCATCCGCGAGATCCACGCGAGCCGTCGGGCGCCCGGAGTGACGCGGATCTATGCGCCGGGCGAGCTTGAGGCCGAGACGGAGCGGGCGTACCGCGCCGCTGGCATCCCGCTCAACGCCGAGACGATTCGCGATCTGGAGCAGACGGCGGGGGAGCTTGGCGTCGCGTCTGTGCTGGACAGGCTCGCTGGCCGCTGAGGACGATCAAGGGCCGTTCGGACCTTCGCCGACCATCCCCGGGGAGTCTGGTTCTTCGCGCACCATGAACCGGGCGAAGAACGGACGGTTGTCCGCCACGATGCGGTAGCCGATCTCCACCAGCCAGACCAGCGGCGGCAACCCCAGTAGTCCGATCAGCGGCGCGGGCAGGCCGGCCGTCCGCAACAGGTACAGCGCCGCCCGGCCAGCGCGCAGCACTGTGCCGTCCGGCGCGACGACGTGGACAGCCCGTCGGCACGCATGGGCCAGTCGTGGCGTCATCGGGGGCGACGGCGCGCGCTGGTACGGACACGGTCGCAGGTGTCCGGTGGCATCGTGGCGGACGGCCCAGGCCACGGATCGCCGGCAAAACCCGCAGTCCCCATCCCAGAAGACCCAGGCCCGTTCGTTGGTGTCTGCAAGCTGACCCACTGCGTGACCTCGCGAACACACTGCCCAGGATGCCGGCACGGTACCATGACGGGCGTACTCGGTCAACGGGACGCGTCCAGGGTGTTCGGAGCGCCGCCAGCGACCTTCGATTGGGGAATGGGGCCACCGGATGGAAGAGCAACTGACGGGTCGAAGCAGCCGCAACCTTCGCGACGTGGGCGGTACATCGGGGGGCCTCGGCACGTTCCTGCTGGGCCTGGTGATGGCCGTCGGCGGCGGCTACCTGTTCCTGGAGAAAGTCACCGTCCGAACGAGCTACTGGTCCCTGTTCGGCTACAACGCCTTCGGCCTGAGCCTCGTCCCGTTGCTGCTGGGGATCCTCCTGCTGTTCTACAACGGGAAGGGCATCCTGGGCTGGCTGCTGGTGGTGGCCGGGCTGGCGATCATCGGGGCCGGCATTCTGATGAGCCTCGACATTTTCTTCCAGCCGACGAGCCTCTTCCAGACCCTGATGATCCTGGTGCTGCTGGTCGGCGGCCTGGGGCTGATCGGGCGGTCACTGCTTCCGCGCTGATCGCTTCGGCGAAGGTCGGACCCGGCAGGCTACGGAACCAGCGCGCCCCTGCACACGTCACAGGAGTACGATCCCCGCGGCCTTGGCGCCCAGGAACACCCATGCCACCGACAAACCTGCGACGGCTCTGTTCGCCAATCGAATTGCAGTATGATTTCACGGGGTGTGCAATCTCGATGCAACGTGACCGACGCGGTACCATCGACTGGTGATGACTGCACAGGTGCCTGGGACCACACCGACGCCAGGGCAGCGTCGCCCTGCGCGCATCCTGGTCGTCGACGACGATCCGAACGTCAGCGGACTGGTTGCGACTATCCTCGGCGCCTCCGGGTTCCTAGTTGATTCGACCTCGGATGCGGTCACCGCGCTGACCGCGATCGACGCGCTCCCGCCCGATCTCATCGTGCTGGATCTGATGCTGCCCGGTACGGACGGTATCCAGGCTTGCCACCAGATCCGCGCAAAGCTCGGTCGCAGCGTGGCGATCCTGATGGTGTCCGCTCGCGGCCAATCCGGAGTGATCGACTGTCTGACGGCCGGCGCCGACGACTACCTCTCCAAGCCGTTCGACGTCCTCGAGCTGGAGGCGCGCGTCAGGACGCTGCTGCGGGCGCGCGAGCTTGAAGTCGCCGCGATCCGCCGGGCCGAGCGACTGCTGAGTTTGCAACGGATCTCGACAGCGGTGATCTCCCGCCTCGACGAGAACGAGATCCTCGACCTCGTGCTCACCGAAGCACGCCGTCTCCTCGAAGCGAACGGCGTGACGCTCTACCTGTGGAACGAGACCAGCGGCGAGCTTCAGGCGCATCGGCGCTTCCCACCGGAGCGGCAGCGGGCGATGCTGGTGCGCCGCCCCGGTGAGGGCCTGGTGGGGATGGCGTTCGAGACCCGTGCGCCGATGTGGATCAACCGGTACCGCGCCTGGTCTGGCGCGATGCCCGATGGAGTGGAGGCCGGGGTCCAGGCTGCCGTCGCCGCGCCGCTGGTGCTCGGCGATGAGCGCCTTGGCGTGCTCCTGGCCCGCAAGGTCGCCGAGGGCGCGACGTTCGACGAGGAGGACGCCCAGGTGCTGGGTCTCCTCGCGACGCACGCGGTGGTGGCCGTCGCCAACGCCCGCGCCTACGCCTATCAGCGCGAGTCGGCGGTTCGCTCCAGCCGGCAGGCAGCCGAGCTGCAAGCCCTGCTCGAAGCGCTCTCCGAGGGTGTGCTGCTGGTCGACGAGAGCGGGGCCGTCACCTCGGCGAACAGCAGCGCGGCCACGATCCTCGGGAAGCGCCCCGGCCAGCTGGTCGGACAGCCGCTCTCGGCGGCGCTGCCGCTGCTGCGCTCCTCTGACCGTGGTGCGGATGCCAGGCAGCCGGTCAGTGCTGAGCTGTTGCGGGCCTTGCGCGGCGAGCAGTCCGAGCGCGAGATCGTCGGTGAGATCGACGGCGACGAGCGCGTGCTGACGCTGCGAGGGCATCAGTTTGGCCCGGCTGGCACCGGCACGGTGGTCGTGCTGCGCGACGTGACCGATCGCCGTCACGCGGAGGAACGCGCTGCCGAAGCCGAAAAGCTGCGCGCCCTCGGCCAGCTCTCGACGGGCGTTGCCCATGACGTCAACAACCTGCTGGCGGCAGTGCTGGGCCGCGCCGAGCTGGCCCGCCTGGAGGTTGAACGCGGCAACATCGACGCGGCGCGCCTGCTGGAGGCGCTGAGCCAGATCGAGCGTGCAGCCGAAGACGGAGCGCGGACCGTTCGACGCATCCAGGAGTTCGCTCGGGTCCGCACCGACGCCAACGTCTCCATTGTCGACCTCGCCAAGCTGGCCCGCGACACGGTCGAGTTGACGCGACCGAGCTGGCGGGACGCGGCCCAGGCGCGTGGCGTCACCGTCAACGTCGATGTGGACGTGCAGGGCGGTCTGCTGGTGGCGGCCGAGCCGCTCGAGCTGCGCGAGGTGGTGACCAACCTGATCCTGAACGCCGTCGATGCGATGCCTCACGGCGGCAGCCTGCGGGTTCGGGGTGTGCGTGACGGCGAGACGGTCAGGCTGCACGTCTCAGACACCGGCGTCGGGATGTCGCGGTCCGTGGCGCGGCGCGTGTTCGAGCCGTTCTTCACCACCAAGGCGGAGGGCGGAACTGGCCTCGGGCTGGCCGTGTCCTACGGCATCATCCGCCGACGCGGCGGGCACTTGAGTGTCTCGAGCGTCCCGCACGGCGGCACGACCTTCACCATTGAGCTGCCGTTTGCGGATGTCAGCGTCGATGAGCCGCCGGTGCAGGTTGCACCGGCCCCCGACCGTCGCCGCCACATCCTCTTTGTGGACGACGAGCCGGGACTTGCCGCCATCGTGCAGCGCCTGATGCTGCTCGAAGGGTTTGACGTGACGGTCTGCTCCGGCGGCGAAGAGGCCGTCGCCACCTTCGATCCCGAGCAGCACGATCTGGTAGTGACCGACTACGGCATGCCTGACCTCACGGGCGTCCAGGTTGCCGCCGCCATCAAGCGGCGGGCGCCCGGCGTGCCGATCCTGCTGGTGACCGGCTGGGGCAGCGACCTCGACTCGAGTTCGCCGCCGCCGGGGATCGCCGCCGTCATCGGCAAGCCGTTCAGGCTGGCGGCGCTGGTCGAAGCCGTCAAGTCGGCGCTGGGGGCGCCGTCCCCGGCTGGCCGCTCGGGCGGGTGAAGCGATAGCCCAGGCCGCGCTCGGTGTGGATGAACCGTGGCCGCTCAGGGTCATCCTCGATCTTGGCTCGCAGGCGGTTGATGTAGACCTTCAGGTAGTCCGTCTGATCGCGGTACTCGTCGCCCCAGACGCGGGCCAGCAAGGTGGCTCGCGGGACGATGTGACCGGCGTTGCGGACCAGATGGAACAGCAGCCGGTACTCCGTAGCGCTGAGCGAGACCGGCTGGCCGGCCTTCTGAACCTCGTGCGAGTCGAAGTCGACGGAAAGATCGGCTGCCCGAAACGTCGCGCCGCCCCGCGCCTGCGGGATCAAGTCGGTGCGGCGGAGCACCGCCTTGATGCGCGCCAGCAGCTCCAGCGGGCTGAACGGCTTGGTGACGTAGTCGTCCGCGCCGATCTCCAGCCCACGGACCTTGTCCAGCTCCTCCCCGCGCGCCGTCAGCATCAGGACCGGCGTGTCCGAGACCTGGCGGATGCGCCGCAGCACCTCGAAGCCGTCCAGGCGGGGCAGGCCCACGTCCAGCACGACCACGTCCGGAAGATCGTCGAAGAAGCGGGTGAGCGCTTCCTCGCCGTCGCGGGCGGTGAGCACGTCGATGCCCGGCCACTGCAACTGCAGCCCGAGGCCGAGCGCTTCGAGCAGATCGTGATCGTCGTCTACGATCAGCATCTTCATCTGGCGGCCCCCGCGCCGAGATCGGCCTCGTCGAGATCGGCCTGGTGCGCCTCTGGCAAGCTGACGACGAATGTCGTGCCACGCCCTGGCTCACTCAGCAGCTCGATGCGGCCGCCGTGCAGCTCGGCCAGCGCCCGCGCGATGGGCAGTCCAAGGCCCGTCCCCTGGGCGCTGCGCGTCTCGTCGTTGTCCGGGCGGTAGAAGCGCTCGAAGACGAGCCGCTGATCACTCTCGCGGATGCCCGGCCCATCGTCGCGGACTTCGAGGCGCATGGCCCCGTCCGTTGCCCGCCGCACCGACAGCCAGACTCGCCCGCCGATGCGCCCGTACTTGACGGCGTTGGTCAGCAGGTTTAGGGCGACCTGTTCCAGGCGGCGGCGGTCGCCGAGGATCGGGCAAGGCAGCGCATCCAGATCGACAGACAGCTGCTGCCGGCGCGCGTCGGCCAGGGGCCGAACGGTGGCGATAGCCTCGACCACGACATCGCGCAGATCGAGCAGCTCGCGGCGCAGCTCCAGCCGCCCGCCCTCCAGCCGCGTCAGATCGAGCAGATCCGTGATCAGCGTTCCCAGGCGGTCGCTCGAACGGTCGATGTTGCGGAGCAGGCGCATCTGAGCCTCGGACGCGTCGGGCGGCGCGGTTGACAGCAGCACCTCCGCCGAGGCCTTGATCGACGACAACGGCGTCCGCAGCTCGTGTGAGACGAGCGAGAGGAACTGGGATTTCAGGCGCTCCAACTCCTTCAGCTGCTCGCGCTCGAAGACGGCCTGCTGATAGCGCGTGGCGTTGCTCAGCGCCACGGCGGCCTGCGCCGCGAACACGCCCAGCAGGCGGGCGTCGTTCCGGTTGAACAGCTTGTGCTGCTTGTTGGAGACGCGCAGCACGCCGAGCGTCCGCACCGACCGCAGCGGCACGATCAAGACCGAGCGCTCTTCGAGGGCGCGCGGCGAGCGACAGGGATCGTGCTGGTCTCCGCTGGCGTCGTTGTTGATGTACGGCCGGCCGGACTCGAACACGCGGACGTTGGAGCCGCCATCACGGAGACGGAAGCGCAGCCGCCAGAGGTGAGATGGCGGGATGCCGTACCCCGGCGGCAGCGCCACCAGCGACTCGCCAAGCTGATCGAGCATCAGCACGGCGGCACGTTCGGCCTGGACGAGGTCGGCGGCGCGCAACGCGATCTGCGCCGCCACCTCTTCGACGTCGCCCAGCGCCGCCACGGCCTCGCTGGCATCGCCAAGCCGCGACAGCTCCGCCAGCCGGTCCTGGAGGGCGTCGAACAGGCGGGTGTTGTCGATGGCCAGGGCGATGGGGCCGGCGAACGACTCGACCAGCACTGTGGCAGCCGGCGAAAAGGGCCGCCGCCGCTGACGGGCGACCGTCAACATCCCGAGACGCCGGCCACGCAGCATCAGCGGCACGTCGAGCCGCACCGGCAGCCCATCGAGGCTGCTGCCGTGTTGGCCGCGCTGCCGCCAGTGCACGATGGCCGGCCGTCCGACGCTCCCGATGCGGATCGACGCGACATCCGCGCGCGCAGATTCTGCGACCAGCTCAGCCGACCGACGCAGCCCCTCTTCGAGATCGTCGGCCGAGGCGATGAGTCGGGGCATCCGCCCGAGGAGGCGGGCGGCGGCGCGTGGATGCTCGCTGACCAGCGGGGCGGTGCTCACAGACCTCCCTCCGACACGCTCATCGGTATACCTCGCAGCACTGACCTTTGCCTAGCGTGACGCCGTCAAGGCCACGTCACGGCGAGGGTATTGCAAGGCTATCGGCGCCTGTGAGCCTGGGCCGGACTCCAGGCTTAGCATAGGCTTCATTGCGATTCGGCGTTTACCAGACGTTTACTGACGTTTACGACCGATGTTTACGGTGCTGGCCTAGAGTGGTTTCAACGGCACGTCCGACGTGTCCGCAAGGAGTACCTTCATGACGTATGTGATCGCCGAGCCGTGCATCGACGTCAAGAACCAGAGCTGCGTGGATGTCTGCCCCGTGTCCTGCATCTACATCGGGGATGAGGCTGCTGACCGCACCCTCTACATCAACCCGGATGAGTGCATCGAGTGTGGCGCGTGCGAGCCAGAGTGCCCCGTCACCGCGATCTTCCACGACTCGGCGGTGCCGGCGGAGTGGTCCGAGTTCACTACGCTCAACGCGCAGTGGTTCCAGGATGCCGACGCCGTTCGCGCGCGCATCAACGAGCTCAGCCCGCCCGCCTGACGACGCCTCTACGCACTGGACCAGAAGGCCCGACGAGCAATCGTCGGGCCTTCGGCTTTCCGGCTG
This sequence comes from Chloroflexota bacterium, assembly GCA_020850535.1. Taxonomy (NCBI): domain Bacteria; kingdom Bacillati; phylum Chloroflexota; species Chloroflexota bacterium. Next base: position 20,641 of record JADZEM010000004.1, on the reverse strand, counting down.
CGCTGCCAGCGAGGGCCGGGCAGCGTCAGCCCCGGTGCACCCGGCGTGACGGACAGGCGTTCGGCAGGGTAGCATGTCTCTACCATGAGGATTGGCGCATTCGAGGTTCTGGAGCCGCTCCGCGAGCCGCGCAACACACACGCCCTGGTCATGATTCGGCCCTGGGTGGACGTGGGCAGCGTCGGCAGCCTGACGCTGCGCCAGCTTGAGCGCCACTTCCAGGCGCAGAAGCTCGGAGCGCTGGCGCGGCCGGGCACGTTCTTCGACTTTACGCGCTACCGTCCCTCGGTGAAGATGGTCAACGGGCAGCGCGAGATGACCTACCCGAATAGTTTCGTCAATTTCGCGCCCGCCGACGACGAGTCGGAGCCGGACCTGCTCTTCCTGCACTTGCTCGAGCCTCACGCCATGGCCGAGGACTACATCGACTCGATTGTGGCGCTGCTCGAGTACTTCAAGGTGTCGGTGTACTGCCGCATCGGCGCGATGTACGACTCGGTGCCACATACGCGCCCGCTGGTGGTGACGGGCAATCCTGGACCCATCGAGCCCCGGGCTGGCGCCATGCCGCCGCTCGTCCAGCAGCGCCAGAGCCAGTACGAAGGGCCGACCACCATCATGAACCGGCTCAACGATGCCGCCGTGGCCATGGACATCGGCATCATGAGCTTCATGGCTCACCTGCCGCACTACGCGCAGCTCGACGAGGACTTCGCCGGGACGGCCAGGATGCTCGAAGTGCTGGCAGCCTTCTACGACTTCCCGGCCACGCTTGCGCCGGTGCATCGGGGCCGGCTCCAGTACGCCGAGCTCGACGTTGCGATGGACCGGCAGCCAGCCGTCAAGTCGTTGGTGGCCCGCCTGGAGTCGCACTACGACGTGACGTACCAGATCCCCGGGCAGTCGCCGCCGCCAGAAGAAGAGGCGTCGGACGAGCCGGCCAAACTCTCTCCCGAGATCGAGCAGTTCCTGAAGGATCTCGACCTCGGGATGTAGCCCGGGCGTCCCTGCTAACGCGGCGGGAATGCGATGGTCGGCTGTGGCTGCTGCTGGATCCGGACCAGCGGCGTCGAGGTCAGGATCGCGCCGATGGTGACAAGGTTCACGTTCGCGCCCCCCGCCTGCGCCGTCGCGATGGCGTTGGCCGCGCTGGCGCCGGCGGGTCCGGGCACCGCCGTTGGGATGCGCGAGAGTGTGCCCGTGACCTGCACCACGCCGGCCGGCTGGACCGTCCCGATAGCCACCGTCGGCGCGAGGGCGGCCGGGACCGCCGTCGCCTGACTGGCGAAGTTCGGCGTTGGGACGATCAGCGCCGCGCTGCCGCCGATAGGCGCAAACGTGGCCGCCGCCCGTGGCTGAGCTGCGCCGCCGCCGACGGGCGCCTGCGGCTTCGCCGCCGGAGCGGGGCTGCTGGCGGCCAGCGGCGAAGGAGATGCGGCCGGCTTCGCGGCGGCTGGCTCCTTGGCGGCGGGGGTGGGGGTCGCCGGGGCGGTCGTACAGGCGACGAGCGTCGCGGCGAATACGAGCAGGGACACGAGCAGCCGTCGATGAGGTCGAGGGGGCAGATCAGGTCCAGGGCGCACGGGGTAGCTCCTTCTGCCGCGCGATGATACCGATGCCAGCGCCGATCAGCCAGCCGGCCAGCACGTCCGTGGGATAGTGCAGGCCCGTGTAGATCCGGCTGATGGCCAGTCCGAGCGCCCCCAGGCCCATCGCCGCGCCGATGACGGGGGCGTCCGGCAGGGCCACGGTGGTCATGGCGGCGGCACAGGCGCTGTGGCGTGATGGAAAGGACCGGTGCGGCGCGTGCTCCACCAGCCGCGCGCCGAACTGGGCCTCGGCGAAGGGGCGCTGCCGCTCGACAAAGCGGCCGACGACGCTCACGGCGGCGATGGTCAGCGGCAACGCGACGGCGATCCGCAGGCCCGTTTCCCGTCGCCGCCAGCCGGCTGCGCCGCGTCCTCCGACGAACAGGATGCCAAGCAACAGGACGTGCAGCTTCGCCAGATGGCGCGCCGTGAACGCTGCCGCACGGTCCGCGCGACGCGAGCGGCCGAGCAGGGCCGTCGCGGCGGCCAGCGTGCGGGCATCCAGGGTGCGGGCGAAGGCGAGCGGCATCGGCCGAACGGTATGATGACAGCCAGCCCGCTGTCAAGCGGGCGCGAGGCGGCCGGCCTGGCCGTGCGTCGCGGTATCTTGAGGGAGTGGGCAGGGCAGGCTGTGGCAGGCGAGATACGTACGGTCGGCGTGGTGGGCTGCGGGCTGATGGGGTCCGGCATCGCGGAGGTCTGCGCGCGGGCCGGTCACACGACCATCGTTCACGAGGTCGACGACGCGGCGCTGCGGCGCGGACTGGCGCGGACTCACCGCTCGTTGGACACGGCGTTCATGCGCGGGCGTCTGTCCGAGGAGGATCGTGCGGCGGCTATCGGACGGCTCAGCGGGGTCACCAGCCTCAGCGCCCTGGCCGGCTGCGATCTGGTCGTCGAAGCCGTCACGGAGAACCGGGCGGCCAAGCAGGCCGTGTTCCAGACGCTCGACGCCGCCTGCAAGGCCGAGACGATTCTCGCCAGCAACACCTCGTCGATCCCGATTGTCGATCTCGCCAGTGTGACGAGCCGCCCGGATCGGGTGCTCGGCATCCACTTCATGAACCCGGTCCCGATCATGCGGCTGATCGAGCTGGTACGGGCCATCACCACGTCTGACGAGACGCTGGCAACGGCGCGAGCGTTCGGGGAGGCGCTCGGGAAGCGGGTCATCGTATCCAAGGATCGGGCCGGCTTCATCGTCAACATGCTGCTGGTGCCGTACCTCGTGGACGCCATCACGATGCTGGAGCACGGGTTCGCCTCGCGCGAGGACATCGACCTGGGGATGCTCCTCGGGACCAATCATCCGATGGGGCCGCTCACGCTGGCCGACTACATCGGGCTGGACACCGTCTACTTCATCGCCAACGTCCTGTTCGAGGAGCTGCACGAGCCGCGCTATGCGCCGCCGCCGCTCCTCAAGCAGCTGGTGGCGGCCGGCTACCTGGGGCGCAAGAGCGGGCGCGGCTTCTACCACTACGCTGACGGCGAGCAGCCGCCGCGCGTCTGACGCCGGCTCGGAGTGGTGCGCCATACTGGCCGCACGTATCCTCGCAGCCGAACCCGACCGCGGAAGGACTGAGCTTGAGCGGACTGATCGTCTTCGATTTCGACAATACGCTGGTTCACTCCAAGATCGACTTTCTGGGGATCCGGCGCGAGCTGCTGGAGCTGTTGCGGCAGGCCGGCCACCCGGAGGCCTATGGCGAGGCCGAGGGGCTGATGCGCCTGTCCATCGGGCAGATCATCGCGTCTGGGACCGCGCACGCCCCAGACATCCACGACGAGGCGTGGCGCATCGTCGTGGAGTACGAGACGGCGGGGATGATCGCCGCCACCATCGAGCCGAACGCCGTCGAGACGCTGCACGCCCTGCGCGATCACGGTTTCAGCCTCACGGTGCTGACGAACAACGCTCGGCCGGCCACCCTGGCCGCCCTCGATCTCTTCGCAATGTCCTCAGCGTTCGATCTGGTGCTGACGCGCGATGAGGCCGCCATGAAGCCGGATCCGGCCGGCATCCGGATCGCGATGGAGCGGCTGGCCGTCGGCAGGGATCGCACGGTGATGGTCGGCGACTCCTGGATGGACGGCGCGGCGGCGGCGCGAGCCGGCGTGCAGTACGTCGGATTTCAGGCCCGCCCGACGGTGCTGGCCGAGCGCGGCGTGGCCTACTGGGCGGTGGTGGAGCACCTGACGGACCTGATGCCGTTGCTGACTGGCCCCTGGCCCACAGAGGCGGCAGGCGGCGCTTCATGACGGCGCATGAGACTGGGAGCCCGTCGATCTCGCCCCGCGAGCGCGAGGCGCTCGCCTGGCTGTTCCGCTTCTCGGATTGGGAGCGCGGCGTCGGCTGGAGCCGCGATGCCGCCCCGGAGGAGGTCTGGAAGCTCGGCCGGACGCGTGGACTGCTCGACCTGGCCGGGGCGCCGGATCGGGCGCTGCGCATCGTCCACGTGGCGGGCACCAAGGGCAAGGGATCGACGGTTGCCTACCTCGAAGCTGTCGTGCTGGCGGCCGGCTGGCGGACGGCGGTCTACACCCAGCCGCACCTGCACGAGTACCGCGAGCGCATCCGGATCGACGGACAGCCGGTGGACCCAGAGCGTTTCGCCGATGGCGTTGACCGGCTCCGCGTGCTGGTCGGCCGGTTCGCAGCGCTGCACCCGGAGGCCGGCGCGCCGACCACCTTCGAGCTGACAACGGTCCTGGCGGCGTTGCTGGGGGCCGAGGCCGGCGTTGACCTGATGATCGCCGAAGTCGGGCTGGGCGGCCGGCTCGACGCCACGAACGCCCTCGACACCGACGTGGCGGTCATCGCCCGCATCGGACTGGACCATCGCCAGATCCTGGGTCGCACCCTGGCTGAGATCGCAGGCGAGAAGTCGGCCATCGTGCGGCCGGGCCAGCCCGTACTCTCGGTCCGCCAGCGTCCATCAGCCCAGGCGGTGGTCGAACGACAGTGCGAGCGGGTCGGCGCGCATCTGCGAACGGTCTCGCCATTGCGGATCGTGCTGGCAGACGACGGCTCCGAGCAGGTTGTCGGTCGGCTCGCGTCGGGCAAGCGGTTCCGCACTCGTCCCGGACTGGCGCAATTGCTCGAAGGAATCGGCGAGCACCAGCGTCAGAATGCGGCGCTGGCGGTGGCCGCGGCGGATGCGCTGACTGATCGTGGCCTGCCGCTCACGGCGCGGGCCGTGGAACAGGGATTGGCCGCCGCCTGGCTGCCGGCCCGCCTGGAGCTGGTGCGGCTCCGACCGCGCGTGCTGATCGATGCAGCCCACAACATCGACTCGGCACGTGCCCTCGCCGAGGAGCTTGGGCACTGGCAGACGAGGCCGGTCTGGTTGGTGCTCGGGATCCTCCGGGACAAGGACGCCCCGCCCATCCTGCGCGAGCTGCTGCCGCTGGCGGACGGCGTTATCGTCGTGACGCCGACAAGCCCGCGCGCGCTGCCGGCCGAGCACCTGGGCGCGGCCTGCGCGTTGATCGGCGACCTGCCCGTGAAGCGGTCGTCGTCCGTGGCGGCCGGCATCGCGCAGGCCCGCAAGCTCGCCGGACCGGATGGGGCGGTGGTGGTGACGGGATCGTTCGCGACGGCCAGCGAGGCGCGGGCGTCGCTCGGGCTGGCTGGCGTGGTGACCGGCGCCGCCCGGCAGGCGTGGCTGCGAGCCGGCGGCCTGGAATCCGAACCGTAGGGCGGGGCACGCCTCCCGTCCGTTTCCAGGTGCTACGGGGCCGGGACAGGCCGCAGCCGCACGGCTCGGTCGGCCTGGACTCGGGCTAGCGAGCCGTCCCTGACTGTGCTACGAACGTCTTGAGCGCTCGCTCGAACGCTGTCCCCCGGATGGTGTAGCCGACCTCATTCTCGCCGCCGAGGTCGTCCCAGTGGTACGGGCAGATGATGGACGCACCGAACCCCCGGACGTTCTCCAGGGCAGCCAGCGCCGTGCCCTCGTCTTCGGTGCGCGGGTTGTACTCGAAGATGCCCCAGGGTGCACCGAAGCCACGGACCTTCTCGAAAAGGGCGGCGCTGCCGGCGTTCTCGCCGTAGGTGGTGATGCCCGTTCCGCCGCCCGTGACCTGGGCCGACGCGAGCGTGTCGGCGGCGACATCCACGTCCAGCTCGGGACTCTGATGCGCGTAGATGGTCACGCTGGTCAGCCCGGCCTCGCGGACCCAGTCCACCTGCTCCTGCACGTTGTGATCGACCAGCAGCGCGCGGAACGTCAGCCAGTCCTTCCACTGCTGGGAGTCAGACGGTGTGCGCGGCGCTGTGACGTCTCGCCAGCGTGCGTAGTTGGCGCCCCAGCGTCGGTTCAGGGTTGAGAGGCCGAGGTTGAGACCCTGCCCCTCCCAGCGGCCGCCCCTGTCGTAGATCTCGCCGCCCTGGAGCCAGTGCATGAACTCCTCGAGGACGATGGGGTTGTAGTCGTACCAGGGGTGGGTGTTGATCAGAACCTCGGAGTCGGTCGAGACTCCGACCAGCAGATGCCCGTCTGGCCCGGCTTTGAACTGCGCCAGCCAGGCGGCGGCCATCTGGAGGTTCCGCTTCTTGTAGCGGCGCACCAGCTCGTTGTATGCGCCCAGCGAGAAGTGATACTCGCCGTCCTTCGGATACGACCATGCCACGTCGTTCTGATCCCAGGCCATCAGGCGGGGATCGCCCATCAAGCGGTCAACCAGCGGCCCGCCGCCGGCCCAGCGCCCGCCGTTGAGGTGGACGAGGAACGGGGCGTTGGCGGCCCTCGCAGCGTTCGCGATGCGCTCCAGCCCATCCATCTTCGGCTTGTAGTGGATGTCGGGGTCTTCGTCGCGCTCGTCAGGCCCTTCGACCTCGGCCATGTAGCGGTAGACGCCGCTGAACCCGACCTTGACGCCGCCGCTGCCATCCCCAAGCCGGCTCTGGACGTCGCGGACGCGCGCCTCGGTGACCGTGCCGTCCAGGATTGGGAGGACGAAGAGGGGCTGCTGCGCCGCGACGGACTGCGGGCGCGGGAGCAGCGTCAGGCCGAGCAGCAGGAACGCGGCGACGACGGAGACCGCACGGTTCAGCGGATGCACGTGCACGAGTCGGACTCTCCCGAGGCCCGAAGAGGGCGGCCGGGGCAGTGTACCGGATGTCGGCCGGCTCGCCGGCGGATTACCGACACGGCGACGTCAGGCCTCGGCAGCTCGCTGGCGGCGGCCAGGGCCGGTCGAAAGGCGGAGGGGGAGGGATTCGAACCCCCGGTGCTTGCGCACAGGCGTTTTCAAGACGCCCACATTAAACCGCTCTGACACCCCTCCGAGGGCGCGTCCCACAATTCTACCCGAGGCCGCCGCCTCGCGCACGGCGACGTGGCACGGCGCATCCTCCGCGCGCGGATTCTGACTCGCGATGGTCGTGGCGAAGGAGAGGCGACCATTCACGACACCATGCACGACGACGTTGCCATGTCCCTGGGGCTTCAGTTCTGTTCCTGAGACCGTGGCTGGGCGTCGTCGTCTCGGCGTCGTGCCGCTCGTCAGATGTGTGCGCTGGTTGCTCGGGCGTCGGCCCTGCGTGGCACGCTCTGTGCAGCAGCGGCTGCCCTGCACGGCCGGGCCCCGGTCGATGCGGAGAGGGCTCCTTGGGCAGTCACCACTCCACTCGGCGTACCCTGCCGTCAGCCACCCTCCTCGGGGGAGCGCTGGCCCTGCTGGCCGCTGGCTGCACGCGCATCGACGGCCTGGCGCCCGTCACGACGCAGGGCGACGCTGTCCACTGGCTCTTCATGTTCGAGCTGGGGCTGGCGTTCCTGGTGGCCGGGGCCGTCGGCTGTGCCGTCGTCTATGCCATGTTCAAGTTCCGCGACCGCCCTGGCGCCCCTGATCCGCCTCAGATCCACGGCAATACCCGCCTTGAGCTGGCCTGGACCGGCGCGCCGGCCCTGCTGCTGGTGCTGTTGTTCGTCCTGATGGTCAGGTCCATGTCGACCGTCGAGGCCGAGGCGGCGACCTCGCTGCGCGTCCGCGTCATCGCGCATCAGTGGTGGTTCGAGTACCAGTACCCTGAGCTCGGGATCATCACCGCCAACGAGCTGCACCTGCCGGTCGGGCAGCCGGTTCGGCTGGAGCTGGAGTCGGCCGACGTCGTCCACAACTTCTGGATCCCGCAGTTCGGTTGGAAGAAGGACAACACGCCCAACCGAACCACGCACATGAACGTCGTCGTCAACGAGGCCGGCACCTTCGACGGGGCGTGCACCGAGTTTTGCGGCACGCAGCACGCCTGGATGCGGATTCGAGCAGTCGCGTCGCCGCCCGCCGAGTTTCAGGCCTGGGTGACCCGCAACCAGCGGCCGGCCCAGTCTTCGGCGCGCGGACAGCAGGTGTTCCAGCAGAACACCTGCGTGAGCTGCCACGCGATCCAGGGCGTGAGCGATGCCCGCGTCGGTCCCGACCTCTCGCATGTCGGATCGCGCACGACCCTTGGCGCGGGCGTGCTGGGCAACTCGCCCGACGAGCTGCGCTCCTGGATCGTCGAGCCGGGGCGGATCAAGCCGGGCGCACTGATGCCCGGCTACCCCGACCTGCCGGAGGACGATCTGCGGGCGCTGGTCGAGTATCTGGGAGGGCTGAAGTAGCGATGGCCGCCGTGGCGCATCCTCTCCCCGAGGCCTCCCGCCCCGCCGAGCGCTTCCAGGGGCTGCTCTCCTGGCTCGCCACCACCGACCACAAGCGCATCGGCCTCCTCTACATCGCGACAGGCGTCCTGTTCCTGGCCGTGGCTGGCTTCGAAGCGCTGCTGATGCGGGTGCAGCTGACCTGGCCGCGTCTGGAGTTCCTCAGTCCGCACGCCTACAACGTCCTGTTCACGATGCACGGCACGACCATGGTCTTCCTGGTCGGCATGCCGATCCTCTTCGGATTCATCAACTACATCGTGCCACTGCAGATCGGCGCGCACGACATGGCGTTCCCCCGGCTGAACGCCCTCAGCTACTGGACGTTCCTCTTCGGCTCGCTGATCCTCCACTTCAGCTTTCTGCTGAACGCCGCCCCGGACATGGGCTGGTACGCCTACGCGCCGCTGACCGTCCGACCGTACTCGACAGGGCAAGGCGTCGATTTCTGGGTGATCAGCCTGCTGGTGACGGCCGTCGGAAGCATCGCGACCGCCGTCAACGTCGTGGTGACCGTCGCCAAACTGCGCGCGCCCGGCCTGACGGCGTTCCGGCTGCCGATCTTCACCTGGATGGCCGTCGCCACCTCGATCATCGCCCTGTACGCGCTGCCGCCGCTGGCTGCCGCCCAGATCATGCTGCTGTTCGACCGGTTCTTCGGGACGCACTTCTACAACGCGGCGCTCGGAGCGGACCCGCTGCTCTGGCAGCACCTGTTCTGGTTCTTCGGGCACCCCGAGGTCTACATCCTGATCCTGCCGGCCTTCGGGATGATCTCCGAGATCGTGCCCGTGTTCGCCGGCAAGCGCATCTTCGGCTATCCGTTCGTCGTCGGCTCGGGGATGTTCATCGCCTTCTACTCGATGCTCGTCTGGGCGCACCACATGTTCACGGCGGGCATGGGGTTCATCCCGGACGCCTTCTTCGGCGCCACCACGATGGTGATCGCGATCCCGACCGGTGTGAAGATCCTCAACTGGCTGGCGACGATCTGGGGCGGTCGCATCCGCTTCACCATCCCGATGATGTATGCGCTGGCCCTCTTGATCATGTTCCCGATTGGCGGCGTGACGGGCGTCCACTTCGCCACCGTCCCGATCGACTGGCAGACCTCCGACACCTACTACGTGGTGGCGCACTTCCACTACGTCCTCTTCCCGGGCACGGTCTTCGCATCGTTGGGCGGCCTCTACTACTGGTTCCCCAAGATGAGCGGCCGCATGCTGGACGAGCGCCTCGGGAAGTGGCAGTTCTGGCTCACGATTGTCGGCGTCAACCTGACGTTCTTCCCGATGCACGTCGTCGGGCTGATGGGGATGCCGCGCCGCGTCTACACCTACCCGGATCTGCCCTGGTGGGGGCCGATCAACGTCCTGGTCACCATCGGCGCGCTGGTGACGGCGGCGGGCGTGCTGCTGCTCGTGGTGAACATCCTCTACAGCCTACGGCGCGGCCGGCTGGCTGGCGACAACCCGTGGGATGCCTGGACGCTCGAATGGGCCACGACCTCCCCGCCGCCAGCCTACAACTTCGAGAGTCTGCCGCCGGTCCGCGGCGCCCGGCCGCTCTGGGATCTCGCCCACGCCACCGACGAGCAGCGCGAGGAGGAGAAGCGGCCCGGCGAGAGCGCCCTCCGCGCCGCCACCGACGACGGCAGCTTTCTGGCACGCACGCGCGCATCGCTGCTCGGCATGTACATCTTCATCGCCTCGGAGAGCTTCTTCTTCGGCGGCCTGCTGACGGCGTTCCTGTACTACCGCACCCGCGACGCCGGCGGGTTTGGCCCACACGACCTGGATATCGTGACCACTGGCCTTTTCAGCATCGCGCTGTTCGCCAGCAGCGCGACCGTCGTGATGGCCGAGCGGCGGCTGCACCACGGCGACCATCGCGGGTTTCAGATCTGGCTCGGGGTCACGGTCGCCCTCGGCGCGGTGTTCGTCGGCGGTCAGCTCCTGGAGTACGCGACCCTCTACCGCGAAGGTGTCCGACTGAGCAGTAACCTGTTCAGTTCGGCGTTCTTCACGCTGACCGGATTCCACGGTCTGCACGTGCTGATCGGGCTGCTGGCACTGGGGATCGTCGGCGGGCTGTCCGCGCGCGGCGCGTTCCGAGACGGTCGGCACCTCGGCGCGGTCGAATCCGTCTCGTGGTACTGGCACTTCGTGGACGGCGTGTGGGTCGTCGTCTTCTCGACCGTGTACCTGTTGGCGTGGGTGATGTAGGCACCGATCCGCGCTGTGAGCGAGCGAGCAGCGCAGTCCTGAGCGAGGGAGTGGGGATGGCAGGAGAGCAGCGAGCGAACGACCGTCCAGACGCGGCGCATGGCGGGGCGGTTGAGCACGTCCTCCCGCATGAGTCGCTCGCGCCGATCGCGCTGGCGGCCGGCATCGGGCTGCTGGGTTTCGGGCTGCTCACGAACCTGATCTTCAGCATCGTCGGGATCGCGACGATGGGCTGGGCGCTGGCGACCTGGATCGGGGAGATGCGCCATGACTGATCGCGCGCAGACGGCGACCGCCGACCTGCTCGACCGACGTGCCTTCCTGAACCGCCTGAGCCTGCTGCTGAGCGGCCTGATCGGCCTGGTGCTGAGCGTGCCGATCCTGGCCTACCTGTTGACGCCGCTGCTCAGGCGCGCGCCGGGCGTCTGGCTGAACATCGGGACGACCGACACGTTCAAGGTCGGCGAGACGGTCCAGGTCGCCATCGAAGACCCGTCACCGTTGCCCTGGGCCGGCGAGACCACCAGGACGGCCATCTGGCTGCGCCGGGACGGCCAGACCGACTTCACCGCGTTCGCCGTGAACTGCACGCACCTCGCCTGCCCCGTGAACTGGCAGGCGCAGGCGAAGATCTTCCTCTGCCCGTGCCACGGCGGCGTCTTCTACGGCGATGGCCGGGTGGCAGCCGGGCCGCCGCCCCGCCCGCTCCCGCGGTACGACGTGCGGGTGCAGGGCGCGAACGTCCAGGTGCTGACGCGTCGCGTCCCCATCGGCGGAGACTGAGGCCCGGCATGAAGCTCCTCAAGCGCGCCTGGGCCTGGCTCGACGACCGGATCGGCTGGTCGTCGGCGATCTGGCCGATTGTCGTGCATCCGGTTCCGAAGGTGAACTGGTGGTACGTGCTGGGCAGCGCCACGCTGATCGCGTTCATCGTGCAGGTGGTGACGGGCGTGGCGCTGGCGTTCACCTACGTGCCGGCCCCCAATGCCGCCTACGAGTCGCTGGACTTCATCACCAATCGAGCGGTGTTCGGCAACGTCGTGCGGGGCCTGCACTACTGGGGGTCGTCGGCGATGGTCGTGCTGGCGTTCGCCCACCTCGCGCACGTCTTCCTGATCGGCGCGTTCAAGTTCCCGCGCGAGGTCAACTGGCTGACGGGCGTGGTCCTGCTGGGCATGACGTTGGCGATGGCGTTCACCGGCCAGTTGCTGCGTTGGAACCAGGATGCCTACTGGGCGGTCTCGCTGATGGCGTCGATGGCCTCGCGGGTGCCGCTGGTTGGCGATCTGCTGGTTGACATCATCATCGCCGGGCAGACGGTCGGCGGCGCGACGCTCACGCGGTTCTACGCAACCCACGTCTTCCTGATCCCGGCCGCGATGTTCGTGCTGGTTGGCTTGCACCTGTACCTCGTGATCCGCCACGGCGTGTCCGAGATGCCAAGGCCCGGTCGACCGGTCAACCCGAAGACCTATCGCCAGGAGTACGACGAACTGCTGCACCGCGATGGCATCCCGTTCTGGCCGGATTTTGCCTGGAAGGATGTCGTCTTCGCGCTGGTGACCGGCTCGCTGGTGCTGCTGCTGGCCGTGGTGCTCGGCGCTCCCGAGCTGGGCCCGCAGGCCAACCCCACGAATCTCGAAGCGCACCCGAAGCCGGACTGGTACTTCCTGTGGCTGTTCGCGCTGCTGAGCTACGCGCCGCCAGCCCTGGAAAGTCTGGTGATCGTAGGGTTGCCCCTGTTGCTGGGCATCCTGCTGGTGATCGTGCCGTTCACCGCGCCGGCCGGCGAGCGGAGCTGGAAACGGCGACCCTGGGCTGTCGCGACGGTCGTCTTTTTCGGGTTGTCGGCCGGTGCGCTGATGTGGCAGGGCCACCGCTCGCCGTGGGCGCCGGTGCTGCACGCCGAGGTGCCGGCGAGCGTCTCGGGCGACCTCCGTGGCGACGCCGCCCGTGGCTCGGCGCTGTTCGCCTCGGAGGCCTGCCTCGCCTGCCACCTGGTCGGCGGCGCGGGCGGCCAACGCGGCCCAGACCTGACGTTCGTCGGCGACCGGCTGACGCGCGAGCAGCTGATCTGGCGCATCCTGTACGGTGGTAACAATATGCCAGCCTACGGCCAGATGCTCTCGCCAGACGACCTCGACGCGCTGGTGGCGTTCCTGTCGGAACGACGCAGCCGCTGACCGGGGCCGTAGCGAGCGGCGCATGCCTCGGCGGCCCGGGAAGGCCCTCCCCGAGGTCACGGGCTGAGCGCCGCCTTGTTGGTCCGTGGCCGCGCCCTCTACGAGAGGTAGCGGCCGAGGAAGTCGAACGTCTTTGCCCAGGCGTCCATCGCCTGCTGCGGCCGGAAGACGGGCCGGTCGTGGTACCAGAAGGCGTGCCCGGCGCCGTCGTAGCGGTGGAACTCGTAGTTCTTGCCGTGTTTCTTCAGCTCGGCCTCGTGTTGATCGACTTCGGCCGGCGTTGGCGCGGCGTCATCGTTGCCGAAGAGGCCGAGCAGCGGGCAGCTCAGGTCAGCGGTCAGGTCGATGGGCGCGACCGGCAGCCGCGGCGTGAGCGCGTCAGGGGCCATCACGACGCGGCCGCCCCAAAGATCGACGCAGGCGTCCACGTTCTTCAGCTTCGAGGCGACGAGCAGGGCATGCCGGCCGCCGGAGCAGGTGCCGACCACGCCGACCTTGCCGTTGCTGGTGGGCTGGGCCCGCAGCCACTGGATCGCCTGGTCGGCGTCGGCGACTACCTCGTTGTCGTCGGCGCCGCCTTCGGCGCGGGCCTTCGCCGCGACCTCGTCGGGCGTGCCGTGCCCGACACGGCAGTACAGGTCGGGGCAGACGGCCGTGTAGCCGTGCTGCGCGAACCGGCGAGCGAACTCCATGTAGAGCTCGTCCCAGCCGGGCAGATGGTGCATCAGGAGGACGCCGGGGAACGGCCCTGGCCCCTCCGGGCGCGCGACGTAGGCGTGAATCTGGTCGCCCTTGCCGCCGGTGATGGTGGTGATGCCGGCCACGATGGCCTGCTGCGAATCGGTCCTGAACGAGTTCCACGACATCGGAGAAACCCCCTCGTTGCCAGCCGAGAGATTGGACGCGCAGGAGCGTCGGCCAGCGCGCCTGGAGAGCATGGTAGATGGCAGGGCGCGCCGTGTCGAGTTTCTGGGTCGTGGGTCGTGGGTCGTGGGTCGTGGGTCGTGGGTCGTGGGTCGTGGGTCGTGGGTCGTGGGTCGTGGGTCGTGGGTCGCGTCTGCCCGATCTGCTACAAGTGAGGCTGACTCTGCTGGCAGGTTGGGCCGGGGCGACGTCAGCGTGGCGGCCCGGCACGGGGAGGTGCTTACGATGCCACCGATCAGCTTCGAGCGTGTCCATGACCGCGTCTATCGGCTTGGCGTGCCGTTCGAGGGCGGCGGCCTGACGAACATGTACCTGGTGCGTGGCGCGAAGACCGCTGTGATCGACACGGCGGTGCTCGGCGCGCCCACCGAGTATCTCGCGCCGGCCCTCGAGGAGATCGGGCTGGGCCTGGGCCAGGTGGACTATGTGCTCAATACGCACGGGCACATGGATCATCTGGGCGGCAACTCCGAGATGAAGGATGCTGGCGCGGAGATCGCCATTCATTCGGCGGATGCCGAGCGGACCAGGAACAACCGGGGCCACGTGGACCGCTCGGCAGACGGTCTCGCGGTGCTTGGCCTGATGGATCGGCTCCCGGCCCGTGAGGCGATGCTGCTGCGGCTGCTCGGGCGCGAGGTCGGCTGCGACCGCGAGCTTGAGGATGGCGACGTGGTGGACCTGGGCAACGATCTGAAGCTGACCGTCGTTCACACGCCCGGCCACACGCCCGGTGCGGTCTGCTACTACTGGGAGGCGGCCGGCATCCTGATCACGGGCGACTCGATCCAGGCGCGCGGGAGTCGAGTCGGCGGGATGCCGGTCCTCGAAGATCCGTCCGTCTACCCGTCCAGCTTGAAGAAGGCCGAGGGCGTCGGCGCGACGACCCTCTTCATGGGACACGCGTTCAAGGGGCGAGACGGCGACCTCGGCCCGGTGGCGACCGGCGGCACGGTGGCCGACGTGTTCCGCGAGAGCCATCTGACGCATGAGGCCTGGATGAAGGCGGTCTCGCAGGCGCTGTCGGAGCTGCCGAACGGCTCGGGCGGCGAGCGGGCGATGCGCGCGGTGGGGCTGCTGCGGGAGTCGTTCGCGTTGAACGACGTGGATGGCGGCTATCCATCGTCCGGCACCACGACCATCCCGGCCTACTTGCGGACGGCAGCGCGTTAACCTGATGCAGGAATGTCGGAGTGCCGAGCGTGTTGGCGCGCTCGGCAATCCTTTGCTATCCTCCAGGAGGTGCTCTCTCGCCGAACGGCGGGTCTGGCACGTGCCATGCCGACGTAGCTCAATCGGCAGAGCGGCTGTTTTGTAAACAGCAGGTTGCGGGTTCGATTCCTGTCGTCGGCTCCTGCTCCTACCAGATAGGAAACGCCCCTCCGGGCAGCGGTCCGGAGGGGCGTTTCCGTGGTCGGTGGGGGAACAGGTGGGGGAACTGAGTTCTGACTATGGCGTTCGGGCTTGCCGGATGGTATCTGCGAGGCGCGTAGCGGCCCGCCGCTTCGCACCCGGGACCACGTGCGCGTAGATGGACATCGTCACGGCGGGCGTGCTGTGACCGAGGTACTGGCTCACGGTAGGGGCATCTTCACCGGCCGCGAGCATCATGGTCGCCGCCCCGTGCCGCAGGTCGTGAAAGCGGGTCGAAGTCGGCAGGCCGGCCACGGCGAGGAGTGCCTTGAACCTTCGGCTGACGTTCGTCGCCTGGAGGGGCGTGCCGACCGCAGAGGCAAAGACGAGGTCTGGGTCTCCATAGGCTTCGCGGAGCTTCTGTTGTACCCACTTCTGACGATCCTGGTGGGCCCGTAGCGCGGCGACGGCATCGGGGGCCAGGTCCAGAACACGATACCCGTCCTTCGACTTTGTCGGGTTGTACTCGGCCCCGCCCTTTCTCGTGGCTACTTGCGTGCGACGGATCGTGAGACGACCTTCGTTCAAGTCCACGTCTGACCAGCGGAGCGCCAAAAGCTCGCCCTGGCGCGCGCCGGTGAACGCCGCCATCTCCCACAGGCCGAGCAGTGTGTCGCCCGCCTCTGCCGCCGTACTGAGCAGTTTCGCGGTCTGCTCGGGACTCAGCGGCTGAATCTCGCGTCGCTCCACGCGCGGCGGGTCCACGCGATCGCACGGGTTGACTGAGATGAAGCCTTTGCGCAAACCCCACCGAAGGGCCGTGTTGAGCACCACATAGAGCTGTTGCACGGTGCGGGCAGTCAGCGGGCGGTGACCGTCTTCACGCTTGCTGCTCGCCTTCTCACGCGGCGCTGTGCGCTTTACGGCCAAGAACTGCTGAATCCGCGCAGCCTTCAACTCGGACAACTTGATTGCCCCGAGCGCTGGTAGGAAGTGGAAGCGGACGCACTGCTCATAGCGGCGATCGGTGTTGGTCCGAATGTCGGGCCGGACGCTCGTCAGCCACGCGCTCAGAAGCGCTGCAAGCGTCTCTCCGCGCCGTTCGGCGTCAGGGAGTAGTCCGCCGGCGGCCTTGGCCTTGATGCCGTCAAGTTTGGCCTTGCAGTCGTCCTGCCGGCGCGCCGTCGTACGGCGAATGTCTGGCTTGCCGTCAGCCCGGTAGCCGACCATCACCTCGCCTACCCAGAGCTTCCGCTTCGCGTCGAAATAGAGGGTGCCCTCGCGATCAGCGCGCTTCTTAGCCTTGCGCTTCTGGGCCTTGGGAGACTCTTCGGTACCGTCCACGTCAGTCGGTGTCTGCTTCTTCGGCATCGTTCCCCTCCCCGGGATCAGCTCGGATCGCTCGCGACTGAATGGCCGCCGAGGATTCGCCGGACTTCGGACTCTGGGATGCGCCAGCCGGCACGCTTGCCGCCGGGCCGCACGCCGCGCAGCCGACCATCTCGCAGCCAGACGCGAATGGTCTCGGGATTCATGCGCAGACGCTCCGCGACCTCGGGTACCGTCAGGAACAGCTCATCGCTCATCGCCGCCTCCATCGCCATAATACCATAGGATACCAATCAATGCTTGATAAAACCAGCATGGGATGGTATTATCTGGTATGAAGAGGCCGCCCAGGTGCGGGAACACCCGAGCGGCCGAGCCACACCAGTCGTTGGAGGACTGACGTGACGATCGAGATTAGCACCACCGACAAGCGCGATGGCAAGGCACTCGCCCTGTTCGCCCGCTGCGCCGAGTGGCAGACCGGCCACACGAAGGACGGCCGCGCGTTCTTCGCCATTCCCGGCAGCGACCCGGGCCTGCTCCACATGACCGACCAGCGCGATTGCTCCTGCCAGGACCGCCAGCGCTCCCGCAACGTCTGCAAGCACATGCGAGCCGTCCGCCTCTGGATGGCGGCATTCGCGACCGGCGCCGTGGCTCCCAAGCCACGGCCCGCCACTCCCGCTGTGACTGACGATGCCGGCATCGGCGACGAGCTTGTCATTCTGACGCCCGAGGGCGCGGCACTACTGGCCGAGGCAAAGGACCAGACCGATTCGGCCACGACGCGGTACGCGAAGCTGTATCCGACGTGCCGCGTCAAGGGTTGTCAGGACGACCCGGAGCCGCGCTCGCTGGATTGCTACCGTCACCAGCTCGTCGACGCCTTCTGAGCGGGTGACCGAACTCGCTTCGTCGTCGGGCCGGCGGGCTACCTCGCCGGCCCGTTCTGCTGCCCGTCGCCGCCTGCATCGACCGCCGGCCGGTGCGCTGCACGGCGCCAGGCTGCCGCGCCCTGGAGTTCCGCCAACGTCCGGACGGAACCTGGCGCTGCTTGAAGAGCGGCCACGTCGCCAGCGTGTATGAGCTGATGCCCGCTGTGGCCGGAGGAGCCGAATAAGGTCGGCGGTCGGCAGTCCGGGAACCCCCATGGACACCGGGAACCCCCTTGGACGGCCGAAACCCCCATGACGGCCGGGAACCCTCATGACGCGCTCCTCGAGTTCGCGGTACGGGCGGGCCAGCGGCGATTTGGTTTCCGTCGCCATCTCGACATGGGAACGGTCGGCAGCGATCCGCCGGGCGCCAAGCCTCGCCAGGAAGTCCTGCCGGGAGAGTGACCCACCGAGGCGGGTCATCGTGCGTCGGGCCATGCCATACTGGCAGCGACGCCCGCTCGCGTCCGGAGGGGTCCGTGTCAGGAACATCGATCATGCGAGCCCGCCATTCTTCAAGGCTTCTAATTGCATTCACCTTGATTGTCGTGCTGGTCAGCGAGCGGGATGCGGCGGCGCAGGGGACGCAGCCGGATCAGCAGTGGGTGAACCTCGGGCCACCGGGGGCCCCTTCGATATCTATCCTGGCGGTGTCCGAGGACTGGCCGTCGGACCCGTTCCTGTACGCCCTGCAGCGTCAGTCTGGTGATGACCAGGCAGCAGAAGCTGTCCGCAGTATCGACGGTGGCACTTCCTGGGAGTCGCTCGGGTTAGCTCCTGAGGGGCTCTCCCAGCCCATTGTCGTAGCGTCCAACCGCCTCGGACGGGTCATGTTCGCCCTCACCGATCGGGGCCAGCTCTCGGACCGCCAGCTCGTCTCGCGTGCCCTGATCAGATCGGTCGACGGCGGGATGACGTGGACGACATTGCTCGACGTGACAGTCGATACTGACCAGCGGGATGCGCGCTCCGCCATCCGCCTCTCACCGACGTTCCGCACCGATGAGGGCATCTTCGTGATCATTCAGGGACGCCTATACCGCTCATTCGACGCGGGCGACACGTTGGAGTCGCTGGACCCATCGTCAGGGCGCCGAGTACGTGACGTGGCGATTTCATCTGCCTTTGACACGGACCGGACGTTGTTCGCTACTGCCACGAATGGCTCATTCGCCGCCTACATTGCTGATGCGCAGGGGCGACAAGCACAGCGAGACGCCGTGAATGGTGACGCCGACCTGGTGATCTCTACTGATGCAGGCATTACGTGGGTCTCTCGCGCCGCCGGGCTCGTCCTCGACGGCCAACCCTTCCGCCACGTCGAGTCACTGGCGGTTTCGCCAACCTACCCGCAGGATGGAGTCATCTTCGCCTTCGCGTGGGGCCTCACACCAGCGGGGCTCACTCCCTCCAGCGAGATTCGGTCGGTGCTATTTCGGAGCCGTAACTCCGGCGGCACGTGGGAGTTCGTCTGGGAGCCATTCCCGCTGAGCCGGGATACTGGGAACATGCTGTTTCAGGCGTCGCTGGCGATGTCGCCCGCGTTCGCTACGAACGGTGTGGCGGTCATGACCTCCCAGGGTCATAACGCAGGTCCCCACGGTTCGCCCTGCCGCGTCCTCGCATCCCGGGATGGAGGGGCGACCTGGAGCGTTCGCCGCACCAACGGCGAGAGCGTCTACTGCGGCGTGCCGCGCATCGGCGGCGACAACGGACTGACCGCGACCTGGCTGCAGAACGGTCCGTCGGGAGAGACATCCTGGAACTGGTCGACCGACGCAGGGATGACCCTGCAACGCGCTACTCCGCCGGGTTCGAGAAGTGGGTCGACCGAAACGCGAAACCCGTTCCCTCGGGCCATGGTGACGAACGACGGGACGATGTTCTTCGGCAACCAGCAGGGCGTCTGGGCGCTCGGCCCGAGCGCGCGGCCGGCGGGGGGTGGGTCACCGTGAGGCGGCGCGTGCTGGTTCTGCTCATTTCCTTCTCGCCCCTACTCGCGGCCGTCGTGCTGGCGCAGCCGGTTTCGCGGGCTGAGGGAGCCTGCCCGAGCGCAGACGGATGGACTTACCTATCCGCGCCGCATCGTCCAGTACGTCCAGTCGATGAGGAAGTGTTCAGTCCCACCTCTGTCGCGGTCTCGTGGAAGGAATCACCAGCCATTTTCGTGTCCGGTTACTGGGGGCTCGTTCGCAGTGACGACTGCGGGCTGACGTGGTCGAGCATCGCGTCGGCTGATGACCCCGGTGGCCCCTATCTGACAGTGGCTATTGACCAGACAGGGCGTCTCTACCTGCTGTCGTACGAGCAGATGGGCATTAGCGACGACGGCGGGCTGAGTTGGCAGAGGCCAAGGGTTTTCTACCCCGGGGACACTGAAGGCAGCGTGCCGTACGGCGTAGCTCTTGGAATCGCTCCGACTGTGCCAGGAATGGCCTACGCTTGGATCAAGACTCGCGCAGGTCGGGGAGAGCAAGTTACTGCGCGTTCGATTGACGGAGGTCTCACCTGGCAGGTAGTAGCTCGTCGACCATTTGGCTCGCCGATCGTGATCGACCCGGATCCTGCCATCGTGTATTCGGCCTTCTCGGATCGGTACATCTCGCGAAACGTTGTGTCCGACGCTAACACGACTTACGAGCGACTCGCCGAGTTCCGTGAGAAGGTGAGTGCAGTCGCGATGAGTGCGGACGGCACTCGGCTCTGGGCTGCGACGGTAGGCAATGTGCTGTATCTCAGCAGGGACCGGGGAGCTACGTGGAGTGAGGTTCCGGGGTCACCACCGGCCGGCTCCTGGCGGTATCTCGCCGTCCCACCCTTGGAGCCTCATATCCTGTACGGCATCAGTCAGGACGGTGGTCTCTGGATCTACCGCGAGCCGGCAGACACGGCTGCTGAGGCGGCGGCAGGGTCACCGTGAGACGGCCACGGCTGGCGTTGCTCGTCTGCATAGTAGTGCTCGCTACGCTAGCGTGCCGGGGTGCCGTAGAACAGCTTCCCGAGCCTGGTATCGAGGCAGACGTTGAGACTGGCGGACTTGGCCTAATGCGCCTCGACTGGGGGCGGCGATATCCAGGCGCCGGACGTGAGGCTGTCCGAGCGGGCTGATGCTCTCCTGAACAGGATATTGCCTGCTTTCGATCCCTCACGGCGTCTGGAGCGGCTGGAGAAGAGCCTTCGCCGCATGGATGAGGCTCAAGAGCCGAGACGGGGACCGGGGCGGCCAACGAAGGCGGAGCGGCGCAGCCGGCTTCGGCCACCAGAACCGACGCCAGCGCCGGCCAACAAGCGAAGTCGAGGCCGCCCGAAGGTCAAGCGCGCCTATCACCGCAGGGCTCCATTTCGGCCGGCAACAGCGGCCGACGACCAGCGGGCATTCTGCGGTCGCTGTAGGGACCGTCGCCAGTTGACGAACGCCCGGACCATCACGTTCGCGAACGGCAGGACGGCGAT
>JADZEM010000003.1 GCA_020850535.1 Chloroflexota bacterium | reverse complement strand
GGTGGCGAGGGGGAGATTCGAACTCCCGACCAAGGGCTTATGAGTCCCCTGCTCTACCGCTGAGCTACCTCGCCGCGCCACGAATTCTATCCGACCTGAAGGGGGCCATAGCAACACCCGCGCTGGCGACTATCAGGCCGTTCGCCTGGGCCGGCCGGCGGCTGCGTCCGACCGCTGTCGTGCGCGACCGGTCGCATGCGTCTGGATGCCGCCCGCCTCGACGCCTGTCGCGATCCAGGTCGCCGCCAGCACCGTGAGGGTGATCAGCACGGCCGGCGGCGCTACCAGCCAGCCCCACGTCGGGCGTGTGAACAGGAGCGGATCGTTGAACGCCCAGCCGAGCATGCCGCCCCAGCTTGGCGTCGCCGGGTCGCCCAGGCCCAGGAACGCCAGCGTCGCCTCGCCGAACACCGCGAACCTGACCGTCAGCACGATCTTGGCCGGCAGCAGCTCGAACGTGCCGGGCACGATGTGCCGCATCGCGAGGCGAACGTCGGTTGCGCCGAGCGCCCGACTGGCCGTGACGTACGGCCGCCCACGAAGCACCAGCACCTGGGATCGGACGATCCGCGCGAAGCCCGGCCAGGACAGCGCGCCCAGCGTTGCCACGATGGCCGCGAGGCTCGGACCGACCAGCGTCACCACCAGCATCGCCAGTGGCACGCCCGGGAGCGCCAGCAGCAGATCGGCAAGGCCGGTGACCGGGCCGTCCAGGCGCGGCCAGAAGCCCGCCGTGACCCCTGCCGACCAGGAAAGGACCGTCGAGATCAGCGTCGTCGCCAGCGCGATGGTCAGCGTCCAGCGAGCCGCCCAGATGCACTGACTCAGGACATCCTGCCCGATGTCGGTGGTGCCGAGCAGATGGGTGGCGCTCGGCGGCTCGAACGGCCGGCCGATGGGCAGACGTGGATCGTACGGCGCGACGAGCGGGGCCAGCAGCGCCAGTACGGTGAGGGTCAGCAGCACCGTTGCGCCTGCGACTATCTGCCCGCGTCCGCCCACGACCGGCCGGCGGGCTCCTCGGCGCTCAGCCGGCATGACGCGATGCGAGGGCACGGGAGATCAGGTCGAGCGTCAGCTGCACGGCCAGCACGAACAGGCTCGCGATCAGAAAGACGGCCTGAAGGATCGGGTAGTCCCGGGCGCGGATCGCCTCGTAGGCGAACAGGCCCAGGCCCGGGATGGCGAACACCCGCTCCACCACCACCGCCCCGCCGAGGATCTGGCCGACACGCAGACCGAAGAGCGTCACCAGCGGCAGCGCGGCGTTCGGCAGCAGGTGGGTCCGCAGGATGCGCCACTCGTCCAGACCCTTTGAGCGAGCGACCGTCAGGTACGGCTGGGCAAGCTCAGCGCGAACCGTGCCACGCGCCACCAGCACGAAGGCGGCCGTCGTCGAGATCAGCAGGGCCAGGGCCGGCAGGGTCAGGTGCCAGAGGATGTCGAGGGCCGTCGCCAGCAGGCCGGGTCCGGCCGAGGTCACCGTCGCCGTCACGGTCTCCGGCGTCGCGAACGGGTTCGCCACGGCAGCCGTCCCGCCGAGGCTGCTGGCGGCTGCACCCGCGAACGGCGTCTGGCCGCCGTACAGCGGGAACCAGCCAGCGCCGACGGCCAGCGTCACCAGCAGCCCGAGTGCCACCAGCAGCTCGGGCAGGGCTGCGAGGCTGGTCGCGACCCCGACAATCGTCGCGTCGATCCGGCCACCACGCCACGCCGCCACCAGCCCGAGCACCAGTCCAAGCAGGCTCGACAGAACTGCCGTCACGCCCATCAGCCCCAGCGTCCAGGGCAACCGCTGGGCGATCAGGTCAGCCACCCGCGTCCCGCGCCCGATAGACCGCCCGAAGTCGAGCCGCCCCAGATCGCTCAGATAGCCGACAAACTGCCGCGGCAATGGCTGATCGAGGCGGTAGACCTCCACCATCCTGGCGCGCCCCTCGGCTGTCAGCGTGAGGCGGCTGGGGTCTACGCCCTCATCTGTCCCGAAATCCAGCGGATCGCCCGGCAGAAAGCGCGGCAGCAGGAAGTTGAGGAGGACGACCGCCCCAGCCAGCACGACGTACCGGGCCAGCAGCCCTGCCATCCGTCAGCGGTTGAGGAAGGCGAGCTTGTTGTGGGGAAACGGCACGCCGTTGATCAGGCCGCCCCAGGTGTCGATGGGCGCGATCCTGGCGCTGTCGTAGGCCCAGATGAACACCCGGTGGTACATGACGATGGTCGGCAGCTGCTCGGCCATGATCTCCTGCATGCGGTCCACCAGCGGCCGCCGCTGCTCGATGCCCGGCGTGGCCGCCTGCTGCTTCCCAAGACGGTCGAACTCCGGGTCGGAGAACGCCGTTCCCAGGGCGAAGTCGTTCGTCTCCTCGCCAGAGTACCACCGGCGCAGGAAATCAGGGTCGCCGGCCACGCCGATGTGCCCGGTCAGCGCCAGGTCGAACTGACCTTCACGCTGGAGGTCGGTGCGGGTCTTGGCGTCGACGCGCTTGACGTTCAGCGTGATGCCGGCCGCTGCCAGCATCGGGACCATCAGGTCCGGCTCGCGCGAGGGTGGATCGGCCAGCAGATCGAGCGCGATCGCCTGACCCTTGAGCAGCTCGCGGGCCTTGCTCACGTCGAATGCGTAGCTGCGCGCCTTCGGGTTGTGCCACGGCGAGCCGGGCGGGATCACGCCGTCGTAGCCGACAATCGGCTCGCCGCCCGTGGCCGCCTCCGCGATCTTCGCACGGTCGAGGGCGTGGACGATGGCCTGCCGCACCTCGACGCGGTCGAGCGGGGCCTTCTTCGTGTTGACCACCAGCCGGACGATGGACTGTGGCGGGGTCAGGTGGGCGCGGAAGCGGGGGTTGCCGTCGAAGAGGCGGACGGCCGCGCGGTCCAGGCTCTGGGCAAGCTCCAACTGCCCTTGCAGGGTCGCCTGCATGCGCGTCTCGGGCGGGACGTTCAACTGCTGGATCTCGGCGACGCGCGGCGCGCCCTTGAAGTACGCCGGATTCGCCACCAGCCGGTAGGCGCCCTGCCCCCCTCGGTACTCGGCCAGCCGGTACGGCCCGCTGCCGACGGACGCGTCTGGCCCGTCGAACGCCACCGGATCGGTCACCGCGGCCCAGACGTGGCGGGGGATGATCGGCACGATGCCGGCGACATCCTCCAGGAATGGGGCGTACGGCTGGCGCAGCTGGATCAGCACCTTGTCTGTACCCCGCAGCTCGGCCCGCTCCACCATCCCCGTGGTCATCCAGCGGTACGGCGTCTTGCCGAAGTACTCGAACGAGAACGCGACATCCTCGGCTGTGAGCGGCTTGCCGTCATGCCACAGCACGTTGGGCGCGAGCGTGAACAGGTACTCGCGAGCATCCTGCGAGATCGTCCACGAGGCCGCCAGCCACGGGATGATGCCGCGCTCATCCTTCCAGGTCAACGTGTCGTAGAGGTAGGTCAGCAGGACCGCGCCGCCCGGGCCGGCCACCGTGATGCGGAACGGGGTCGGCGCGCCAACGTCCTGCCAGGCGATCCTGACCACGTCGGCCGGCGGCAGATTCGGGCGGGCCTGGGCCGAGGACGCGGCAGGGGCCGCCGCACCCGCGGACGCGGCGGCCGGCGAGGCGGCTGGCGACGGCGAGGCAGCCGCGGCCGGGGAGCCGCCGACAGACGGTGATGGCGCGCTCGCCGGCGAGGGGACAGCGGCTCCGGCCGCTGGCGGGCCAGCCGGGGCTGGACTGCCCGAGGCCGGGCTGGCAGCGGCCGGCGCGGCGGGCAACGGCGAGGCCGGCGCAGCCGGTGGCGGCGTGGCAGGCGGCGCAGACTGGCAACCGGCCAGCAGCAGTACGCTGCCGCCAGCCAGTCGGCCCAGGAGCGCGCGGCGGCTTATCGATGTGGACGAGACGCGAAACACGGTCGACTCCCGCGATCAGGCGTCACGCGGCGCTGCGCCCCATCT
The DNA here is from genome assembly GCA_020850535.1 of Chloroflexota bacterium. Lineage (NCBI taxonomy): Bacteria > Bacillati > Chloroflexota > Chloroflexota bacterium. The sequence continues at coordinate 50,732 of JADZEM010000003.1, read as the reverse complement.
GACCGTAGCATGTTCTTATGATGACTATTACCGTGTGCTAAGATACGCGCCATCCGTCATCCCCTGCAAGTCATTCCACGAGGAGCATGTCCGGTGAGCGGTCCGACCATTCAGATCATGGACGCTGACGATCTCATCACCCTGAGCTTCGCCGATGTCGAAAAGTATCATGGCCAGCACTCCATCGGCGGGGCCGCGCTCGGTTTCCAGGTGCTGCGGGCGGCCCTCGGGGCGCTCTATCCGTCGATCACGCCCCGACGGGCTGACATCGCCATCGTGTCGGGGCATCCAGGGAACGGTTTCCGCGACGCCTTCGAGATGGTCACGCGGGCAGTCAGTCGTGGCGCGTATACGGTGGATACCAGCCGGCCCGGCGGACGGCACAATCCGCTCGCTGCGCATGCGTACAGCTGGGAGGTCACCGGCGCGCACGGCCGGCGGGTCGAGCTTGAGCTGCGGCCCGGCCTGATCCCATTCCGGTTCTTCGAGCTGTGGCAGGTGGTGGGGCAGGGCGTGGCGACGCCGGCCGACTGGCAGGAGCTGATCCAGGTCAAGCGGTCGCTGGCCGACCACGCGCTCACGCTGCCGCTCGACACGCTGTTCGAGGTGCGGGCGGCCACGCCGGCCTGATCTGCCCACGGCTGGACAGAACGCGTCTGGCCGCGCACGGCCGGCCCTCGCCATAATGCCCTTGTGCTACGCTCACTGCTCTTTGTGCCTGGGCACCGTGCGCGCTTCTACGAGAAGCTCGCCGAGTTCCGCCCGGATGCGGTCATCGTCGATCTGGAAGACGCCGTCCCGCCGGCCGAGAAGCCGCTCGCGCGCACAACGGTCCGCGAGCGGCTGGACGGGCCGCTGCTGCGCGGGCTTCAGGTCTTCGTGCGCGTCAACGCCGTCGGCTCAGCGTTCTTTGCCGCCGACGTGCAGGGGGTCGTTGCGCCCGGTCTCGACGGCATCTTCCTGCCGAAGGCCGAAAGCATCGGGCAGATTCAGGTCGCCAACATGCTGCTGGCCCAGTGTGAGTTGCGCCTCGGGCTGCCGATGGGCGGCATCAGGATCGTGCCCATCGTCGAGACGGTCCTGGGATCGCTGCGCGCGGCGGAGATCGTCTCGGCCTCGCCCCGCGTGCTGGGGCTGGCGTTCGGCGCTGAGGATTTCACCCTCGATCTCGGTGTGGAGCGGACGCGCGACGGCATCGAGACGCGCTACCCCCGCGCACAGGTGGCGTTGGTGGCGCACGGGGCCGGCCGCCTCGCCATCGACACGCCCTGGACGGCTATCGACGATCCCCAGGGGCTCGAACGGGAGACGGTCGAGGGGCGGCAGTTCGGCTACACCGCCAAGCAGGCGATCCACCCATCGCAGATCGCCACCATTCACGCGGTCTTCAAGCCAACCGATGCCGAGGTCGCCTGGGCGCAGCGGGTGATCCAGGCGTATGACGACGCCGTAGCCGGCGGCACCGGGGCGATCAATCTCGACGGCAAGCTGATCGACGTGCCGATGGTCGCGCGGGCGCAGCGGGTGCTGGAGCGGGCCGGCCTCGCCGGCTGAGCCGCGGCCTGTTCCAGCGACGGGGGAACCTGGCCCGTCGCGCGCCCCTACGCGACGAGCCAGGTGGTCGGATGGCGTGCCGCTCGCCCTCGTGCAGCATCATTCGACGTGTCCGGGAATCATGGGGGCGTTCCAGACACGTTCGTTGGGACAGCATCAGGGTGGGGCGTCGGCGGCAGGTCAGACGCCGTGCGCCGCCGTCTTCGCGTGCGTCGTGTCCACGACGAAGTAGCTGCGGCAGGCGCGGTTCAGCAGCTCGGGCGCCATCGCCGGTGGCTCGCCCAGGTACTTGGCGATGGCGATCAGCTGGTTGACCAGATCGCGGGGCTGCACCATCCGGAACGGGCGCTCGTACGGCCTCCACCACGTCTCCACCAGCCACTCGAAGGTCTCGAAGTCAAAGGGGACGCGCTTCGCCTTGCAGACCGCCTGGAAGACCTCCGCGAACTGATCCATCGTCGGATCGTCCACGGGGATCCGGAACCGGACGCGCCGCTGGAACGCTTCGTCCGTGAGGTCGGCCGGGTTCAGGTTGGTCGAGAAGATCAGGAGCTGGTCGAACGGGATCTCCAGCTTCTTGCCGGTCATCAGCGTGAGGTAGTCGATACGGCGCTCCAGCGGCACGATCCACCGGTTGAGCAGATCGACCGGCCGGACCAGTTGCCGACCGAAGTCGTCGATCAGGAACGTGCCGCCGGTCGCCTTCATCTGGAGCGGCGCTTCGTAGAACCGACCGATGTCGTTCCAGATCAAGTCGAGCGAAGCCAGTGTCAGCTCGCCACCAGCCATCACCACGGGTCGCTTGATACGCTGCCAGCGGCGGTCGTAGCGGCGAGAGCCTTCGTCGCTGACGGCGTGGTGATTCAGCTCGTCGTAGAGCATGACGATGGAGCCGTCTACCTCCACCGCGTGCGGGATGAAGATCGCGCCGCCGATCATCGCCGTGATCCGTTCGGCGATGGCCGTCTTCCCGTTGCCCGGCGCGCCGTAGAGAAAGATCGACTGCGCCGCGTTGACGGCTGGACCGATGCGGTCCAGGAACGCCTCGCTGATGACCAGGTCCGAGAACGCCGTGCGGAGGGCGTCCCGGCGGATCACGACCTCGCCGATGGACTGCTCGCGGATCGCTTCTACGTACCGCTCCAGTGGGACCGGCAGCGGTCCGCGATACCACGTCCGGCGGAGCGACTCGTCGGCGCGAGAGCGGCCGTTCGGCGCGAGCTGGTAGCGGTAGCCAGCCTCGACCAGCGTCTTCTGCCCGACGATCTCAAACACGTGGTCGCGCACCAGCCCGTGGATGAGACCCTGGAGCGCCACGTACGGAATGCCGCACAGCCCCGCAAGCTCGGCGCCCGTGGCCTGCTGGCTGAAGTAGAGCAGGCGGACGAGGTGATCCTCGACCATCGGGACGACCAGCCCGGTCTCTTCGATCGTCTCCGGCGGCTTCGGCCAGAAGTCGGTCGTGTCAATCGGCGTATCGTACGACCCGTTGAACGCACCATTGGCGAGGCCGTTGCCGGGCTGCATGGTCAGACTCATTGTCGCGAGCGCTCCCTGGAGGGCAGGCGACCTGACCGGACACCCCGTCACCCTCATCATGAACAACGCGACGGAACGGCCGAGAGGGCTGGTTTCTTGCGACACTCCGGTCGCACATCTGGCAGTTTTCCCCGAACGGGCTATCGGCTGGCGACCGGCTTACCCACCTGGGCGGCTCGGGGCCGTCGCCGAACGTGGACCGTCGGCCGGCGTCAGGGTCACCTCGTCCACGAAGATCTGCGCGCCGGCCGGCGCGTGCGGCCCGAAGCCGATCATCACGGTCAGGTTGTCCTCCGAGACGGCGCTGTCCAGAGAGACGGTCTGCCATGCCCCCGGCGTCTGCGGCTGCTCCACGATCCGCACGACCTCGCGGGTCGTGCGGTGATTGACCATCGAGACGCGGACTGAGTCGCTGGTGAGCCCCTGCCCGCGCAGGCGGACGGTCAGCCGATAGCGCCGCCCCGGCTCCAGCCCCAGAACCTCCTGCACCAGCGTTCGAGTGCCGGTCTCCGGCTGCGCGATCGCCGCGACGCCGTCGGCGATGGCCGGCAACTCGTTCACGAGGTTGCGGGGACCGGGGCGCAGCCACCACTCCCCCGTTCGCAGCGTCCAGGAGCCGTCGCGGTCAAACGACGGGTTGAGCGCGAGATTGACCTGGCCGCCCTGTTCGGCCGCCTGCGCCTGTGCGCGCAATCCCGTCAGCCAGGCATCTTTCGGGACGGCGGCAACGGCCTCGTCGAGGGCTGGCAGGGCGTCGGCGGCCCGCCCCAGGCGCAGCATGCTCTCGGCCATGACGCCAAGCATCGGGGCGCGCTCCGACCGCTTGATCTCGGCGGCCCGGACGGCGGCCGTCTCCGGGAGCTTCTCAGCCGGCGGCGCGAACTGCCCCGACGTATCCACCTTCGAGAGTCCCTGGCGGATTGCGTCGATGGCCTCCTCGTCCCGCCCGAGCGCGGCCAGCGCCCGAGCCAGCCAGAGCCAGTTGTCTGGCTCGTACGGCTGTTCCTTGACCGGGCGTCGCAGGAGCGGCTCGGCCCGTTCGGGAAGGCCGCCCGTGAGCATCAGCCGCCCCAGCTCGAAAGCCAGCTCCGGGCCGCCGTACAGCTCCTCGGCGCGGACCAGCTGGTCGGCGGCCTCGTGGAGCCGGCCGGCCTCGCGGTAGATCTGGGCCGCCTGGAGATGCGCGCTATACTCAGTCTTCGAGTCCCGCTCCAGCAGCGGACCGAGTGCCGCGACAGCGTCGTCGGCGGAGCCCTTGCGGTCGCGCACGGCCCGCGTGACGCCCTCGTACGCGCCACGGCTGGTCGGGTCCACCCGCGCCGTCGCGATGAAGGCGTTCGTCGCCTGGTCGAAGTTGCGGAGGCGCAGGAGCCGATTCCCAAGCTGGATGAGCTGCGGCGCGGCCTCGGCCGCCTGGTAGGCTCGGATGGCGTCACCCCAGGCGTTCAGGCTGGTGTACATCCGGCCCAGCTGGAACTGGTCGGCGCGGCTGTTCGCCGGCGTGAGGGCGCGGGCACGGTCGGCTGCGGCCCGCCCGCGCCGGCTGTCGTCGTTGGCGGCAAGCGCCAATGCCAGGTTGCGCTGCCCGGCCAGGTCGTCCGGGTTCAGCGTGGTGACCAGCCGAAGCGTCTCGGTGGCCCGGTCCAGGGCCTGGTCCCGGGCGCGTTTGTCGATGCTCTCGGAGAGCGTGGCGCGATTCAGATCGGCCGTCCCGGCGTTCAGCAACACCCGCGCCGCCAGCGCGGGGCCGAGGGGTGTCACCGCCAGGATGGCCGCCAGGGCCAGCGCGGCGGCGGCTGCCGCGCCGACGCGCTGCCAGCGCGGCAGTCTGGCGGCGCGCCTTCGGGGGATCGAAGCCGCAGCCGTCGCCGGTGGCCGGTCCGAGGTGGCCGCCAGCAGGCCGAACGCCCCGAACGCCAGCGCGTTGCCGAACGTCGTCAGCATCACGATCTCGCTGAGGCCCGTGGTCAGCATCGTCGCCGACAGGCCGAAGCCGGCCAGCCGGCCGGCCATGGTCCAGCGGTCGCCGGCGGCCGGGGCGCGCCACCCGACCCAGAGGGTCGCCAGTCCGAACCAGAGCAGGCCGAGCAGCCCGAATACCCCGTACTCCAGCAGCCCCTGCAGGTAGATGTTGTGGGCGTGGCTGAACGGCGGGTAGGCTGGCAGGAAGTAGGCGCGGTAGACCAGCTGGACGGACTCCAGCCCCAGCCCAGCGCCCGTCAGCGGCACCTCGCGGGCGAGGTAGACGCTGTTCTCCCAGAACCAGAATCGCTGGGCCAGCGTCTTGAGGCTGAGGCCGCGGTCGTTGGGGCCGAACGCCAGGAAGAGGACGGTCAACAGGCTCGCCAGCGGAACCAGCGGCAGCAGCCGGAGCCGCCAGACGGTCGCCATCGCGCCGACGGTCATCGCGCCGGCCAGCATCGAGCCGCGATTGTCCGCCACCACCAGCATGATCAGGAAGACGGGAACGGTGAGCAGGGTGATGGTGCGTGCGCGCCAGCCGCCCTGCCCGACGAACATGGCGAAGGCGAGCGCCAGCCCCATCACGCCGAGCGCACCGACGCCCGACGCCCGGAAGCGATACCGCTGGAGCAGCCAATCCTGATCCACGAACCACGCGCCGAGCTGCCAGCGATCCACCGCGTTGACGATCCAGGCGACCGGCGGCACGTGATCGAGCAGCAGGAACGGCCCGACCAGCACCATCAGCGCCAGGCTGCTCACGACGGCGCTCGCCAGCAGCCCCGGCACGAGCCAGCGCAGCGTGCCTGCCCCTCGCAGGTGCTCGCGGGCGGCGGCGAAGAGGAAGAACGCGCCGAGCATGCCCGTCAGGCGGATCAGTGCGCCGTCGCGGCTGAGGCTGGCCCAACCGCCGAGCAGCGCGCCGATTGCCAGCAGGAGCAGCGGTCCATCGAAGGCCGAGGCGCGCCAGGGACGGCCCGTGGTCGCCAGCCGGGCCGCGCTCGGGAGCAGCCCGACCAGGGCGGCTGGCCAGATCAGCGGATTGGGGGCCAGCAGCAGGATCAGCGCGCAGATGGGGGCGAGCCACGGCTCAAGCGCCACCAGCCGCGCCGCTGCGCGGCGGAAGCCCGTCAGCGGCGGTCCATCCAGCGACGCCCCGCCGTTGTCAGTGCTGGCCGCCGTGCGGTCCTCGCCGCCGGCAAGAGCCGGGCTGGCGCCGCCCTGGCCAGATTCCGGACCCCGGCTCGCTGGCTGGCCGCGTCGCCACCAGGACTGGACGTTCACGCCGTCGCCGGTTCCTGGCCGGTCTGCCGCACAGGCTGCCGGCCGCGCAGCCGTTCGACTTCGCCCTTGAGGTCGATGAAGCCTTCGAGGCGCAGCGGGGCCAGGGCCGTCGCCAGGAGGATCTTCACGTCCAGCCAGACCGACTGTCGCTCGACGTAGGCGTTGTCGATGGCAAGCTTGGCCGGCATCACCTCGCCCACGTAGACGCGCTCCCAGTCCGCGCCCACCAGCAGGCGATCCTCGTCGCGGTAGAGCAGGGCCGCGAGGCTGGTGATCCCTGGCCGCACGGCGAGCGCCCGCCGGTCTGCCCCCGTGTAGAGGGCCGTGTACCGCGGGTCTTCTGGGCGCGGCCCGACCAGGCTCATGTCGCCGGTCAGGACGTTCCAGAGCTGCGGCAGCTCGTCCAGGCGCGCCGAACGCAGCAGGCGGCCGACCCGCGTGATACGGCGGTCGCCGTGGGTGGTGATACGGGTCGCGGTGTGATCCTGGCGCGTCTGCATCGTCCGAAACTTGTACATGGTGAACGGTTGGCCGAACCGGCCGGTGCGAGTCGCGCGGTAGAGGACCGGGCCGGGCGAGTCCAGCTTGATGGCGGCGGCGATGCCGGCCAGGACCGGCCCGAGCGCGAGCAGGCCGAGGCCGGCCGCCAGCAGATCCAGCGGGCGCTTGAGCGCCGGCTCGGGAACGGCCGTGCCGTCCCAGGATGACGGCGTGTGCGCCGTCACAGTGAGACCGAGTCCAATCGGAGCACCGCAGACGACCATCGAGGAACTGATTCAGCGCCGGTAATGGCGCACCACCCGCGTCACGGCGGCGATCACGTCCTCGATGTCCTGGTCCGTCATGCCGGGGAACAACGGCAGCGAGATCACCCGCTGGTACTGCTGGTAGGCGACGGGGAACGACTCCGGCGTGTGGCCGTACCGCTCGTGGTACGCGGGGTGCAGGTGCAAGGGAATGAAGTGGACGCTGGTGCCGATGTTCTCGGCGTTGATGGCCCGGATGACCTCGGCGCGGTCCACCCGCAGCAAGTCGAGGTTCAGGCGCAGCATGTACAGGTGCCACGACGACTGCACGTGCGCTGGCTCGGTCGGCGGCTCCAGCTCGGGCATGGCACTGAATGCTGCCGTGTAGCGGCTGGCGATGGCGCGCCGCTCGTCGAGGAAGCGCTGCTGCTTGGTCAACTGGCGCAGGCCGATGGCCGCCGCGACATCCGTCAGGTTGTACTTGAAGCCGGGGGCCACCACCTCGTAGTACCACGAGCCTTCGCTGGTGTGGCGCTTCCAGGCGTCGCGGCTCATCCCGTGCAGGCTCATGACCTGGGCGCGCTCGGCCCACTGCTGATTGTTGGTCACCAGGATGCCGCCCTCGCCCGTCGCCAGCGGCTTGGTGACATAGAAGCTGAACGCCGTCAGGTCGCAGAGCGTCCCGACCATCTCATCCTTGTAGTAGGCTGGCAGCGAGTGGGCGGCATCGCCCAGCAGCACGAGGTTGTGGCGCTTTGCGATGTCGCGAAGGGCGTCGTACTCGCAGGGGACGCCCGCCATATCGACCGGCATGATCGCCTTCGTGCGCGGGGTGATGGCAGCTTCGACGGCGGCCGGGTCGATGTTCAGGGTGACCGGGTCTACGTCCACGATCACCGGGCGGGCCTCGAAGTAGAGCACGACCTCGGCCGTCGCGGTGAACGTGTACGATGGGACGATCACCTCGTCGCCGGGGCGGATGCCGATGGCCTCCAGGCCCAGGTGCATGGCGGCGGTCGCGGAGTTGACCGCCACGCCGTACTGCGCGCCCACGTAGTCCGCGAACTCGCGCTCGAAGCGCTTGGCGCGCGGGCCGGTGGTCAGCCAGCCGCCGCGCAGGGTGTCCACCACCTCGGCGATCTCGTCCTCTTCGATGCGCGGACGGTGGAACGGCAGCCAGCTTGCGCGGATCGGCGAGCCGCCATCCAGCGCCAGACCTTGGGCGATCATGCATCCTCCTGCCGCTCGCGGCTACGGCTTCGTGAGGACGACCAGCTCGTGCGTCCGCAGCAGCGGGATCGCTTCGAGGATCTCACACAACAGCCAGCTCCGACCGGCCAGCGCCCGGGTGAGCGGTGGGACGAGCGTCACGCGGCGAACGTCCGCAGCGTACCCAGGAAACAGGGCCGCAAGGTCGGCTGCTCGCAGCGGACGGGTGTTCCGCCGATCCCGTGCCACACGGAAGTCGTAGGATACCATGAGGCCGCCGGGCCGCAGCACTCTTTCGATCTCACGGGCCACCGCCCGGCGCATCCCGTCGTCAAGGATCGACGAGAAGGCGGTGTGCTGAAAAACGAGGTCGAACGCGGCCGGCTCGAAGGGCAGCGCGCTGGCGTCGGCCTGCTGCACGTCGATGCCCGGATCGACCCGCTGAGCCGCCGCCACGCGCTCCGGCAGCAGATCCACGCCGTTGAGCAGCCCCGGGTCTGCGCCCCAGCTGACCAGCCGCCGCAGGAATGCGCCGTCGCCACAGCCCACGTCGAGCATCCGATACTGCCGGAGCGCCGTCCGCCCGTGGCGGGTGAGCGCTGCCAGCAGATCCCGTTCGAAGCTCTGCATCCGGAAGAGGCTGCCCGGCTGAAAGAGCGAGTAGCGGGCGGCCATGCCGGCCGCCTCGCGCTCCTGGTAGTAGGCGGCGATGCGCGCCTGCTCGCCCTGAGACGTCACCGCTGGTAGCGCTCAACGTTCGCCGCGTGCTCGGTGTCGGTCTTCGCGAAGACGTGGCTGCCGTCGCCCTTCGCCACGAAGAACAGGTACTCGGTGTCGGCGGCGTTGGCGACGGCCTCGAGGGCGGCCAGACCCGGGCTGCAGATCGGCCCAGGCGGGAGGCCGCGCTGCACGTAGGTGTTGTACGGCGAGGGGTTGCGGAGATCGTCCCGAGTCAGCTCGCGCTTCCAGAAGCCGAAGCCGACGGCCTCCGCGAGATTGCCAGAGGCCACCGCGAACTGCACGGTCGGGTCGGCCTGGAGTGGCATGTTCCGCTTCAGCCGGTTCAGGTAGACGCTGGCGATGACCGGCTGCTCGGCCTGGATCGCCGCCTCGCGCTCCACGATGCTGGCCAGCGTGATGCCCTGGTGCAGCGACAGGCCACGATTCTGCAGGCGCTGGCGCAGCGCCGGTGTCACCGACTTGTCGAACTGCTTCGCCATCATCTCGACGAGGGCGCGCGGCGTGGCCCCCTTCGCCACCTCGTAGGTGTCCGGGAAGAGGTAGCCTTCCAGCGACGCGCCAGACGGCGGCTGCTCGGCAAGCGGCAGCCCCGCCCCCGCGCCCGCCCGCACCAGGGTCAGCACGTCGTCCGCGCGTCCGACGCCCACGGCCTCGGCCTTCTGTGCCGCCTGCTCGGCGCGCCAGCCTTCGGGGATGGTGACGAGGATACCGGTGCGGCTCGCGCCCTTCGAGAGCACCGCCACGATCTCGGCGGTCGTCATCGAGGGGCTGAGCTGATAGTCGCCAGACTCGATCTTCGCGCCGACGCCGCGCGCCTCGACGGCGGCCCGGAAGGTGATCGGCGAGCGAATCAGCCCGGCCTGCTGCAGCGCCTCGCCGATGTCGATGGCAGACTGACCCGGCTTGACGGTGAACGTGACCAGGCGCGAGTCGCTGCTGACCGGCGTGTCAAGCTGGCTGATGCCGCCGCGAACGAGGCCCGGCAGGCTGCCGATCCCGCCGAGCATCCCGTAGACCAGGACACCAGCCGCCGCGATCAGGCCGACCGCGATCAGCGCGAAGAGGAGCTTGAAGAGCGTCGCCAGTCCAGATACTCCTGCAAGAGGACCGCCGCGGCCACGGCGTCCACGTGAATCGGTTGCTGACGCCTCGGCTGCTGGCGTCCAGCGGACGGCTTGCGGCCGGCGGCCATTCGGGCCGTCGCCTCGGCCGTCGAGTACCCTTCGTCCCATAACCTCACCGGTGCATTGACGACCGCTTGCAGCGCTTGCACGAACCGCTCCACCCGTCGCGCCTGTGGCCCGGCCTCGCCGCGCAGGGTGCGCGGGTAGCCTACCAGGATCTCTACGGCGCTGTGCTCGCGGACCAGCGCGGCCACCGCTTCGGCGCGGTCAGCCGCGCGCGGCTGGAGGATACAGAGGGGCGTCGCCAGCATGCCAAGCTCGTCGCTCATGGCGACGCCGATCCGCTTCGTGCCGTGGTCGATGGCCAGGATCCGGCCCGGAGGCGTCGTCACCTCACCGAGGCGCCTGCACGGTCACCTCGACGCGGTAGGCGCGCGGCGCCCAGTCCGGCGAGAGGTCAACCCTCGGGGCGTTGCTGGGGCTCAGACCGTCGATCCGTGAGAGGATGGCGCGGGCTTCGGATGGACTCTTCCAGCGCAGCTGCTCCACCAGATCCTCGCCGTTGACCTGGCGCACCAGCCCGGCCTGCGAGCGCGTCTTGATGCGGACCTTCGTGTCGTCCACGCCCAGCACCTCGGGCGTGCCGACGCCAAGCTGGCTCAGCGGCAGGTCGAAGCCGGGGCCAGCCATCGCCAGGAAGGTCTTCTGCACCAGCCCGTTGAAATCGGCGTTCGCGAAGATCACCGCCTTCGCCAGCATCGTCACTCGGCCATTGACCTGGTCGCCCTCGGTGTCCACAGCCGGCTCAAACGACTCGCCCTCCGGCTGGAGCCGGACGCTCTGCTGCACCAGCGACTTCTCGCTGCCGGCGCGGGCGTACAACTCGGCCAGGGCCTGTTCGCGGGCGCGGTTCTGCAGTTGCTCACGCAGCTTGGCCACGTCGTCCGTGGTGATGACCCGGCCGTCGCGGTCGGTGCCGCCGGCGACGGGCCGGTCATTGCGCGGCGTGATGTTCGCGATGCCGTTGCCCTCGACCCGCACGATGGCCCGCGCGTCCACGTTGCCGGCCGGGCCGGCATCCGCCGCCGTGATGCCCACGCGCGCGGTCCCAAGGCTGAGCGCCGGCACCTGGACATCCTGATCCGTCACGAAGCGGACGCCGTTGGTCGCGAAGAGGTTTGTTCCACGCGGGATGGTTACCGGCTGGTTGTTCTGGCTGATGAACATCACTTCGCCGCGCGCCTTGTCCCGCCCGACCTTCTTGGCGCCGCTGGCCGGCATCGAACCGACGACCTCGACGCGCTGCTGGAGGATCTCGCCGGGCACCAGCCGCCGCGAGAGATCGACCGTCTTGACGTTCGGGTCAACCATGATCTCGATCTCTTGCTGCTGCGGCACGATCTGGGGCGAGACCGTCACCTTCATGACCGGCACGACGCCGAACACGACGACCGCCGCGATAGCGCCGACGAGCGCCGTCAGGATCAGCCCCGCGAACGACGGCAGCGGAATCCAGTCCGGCAGGCTCGGGAGGCCCCACGAGCGCGTGCCCGGCGGCCGTGACAGGTGCCGCAGCGAGTTGACGGACCGGCGGGTCCGCAGCCCCTCCTGGCGGGCCAGCGAGCGCCGTCCACCGTCGCCCGTGACGATGATCGTCTCCGAGGAGAGCTGATGCGTCAGGCGGGCGAGGATCCGGAACTCAAGCGGCGTCCGGAGGATCGGCGATCTCTTGGGGATGACGACGTAGACCTCGTCGGCGGCGGAGGACTCAAGCTTTGCCCTGACCGTTCCGAGGTCGTCGTCAAGGTCCAGAAAGATCACCTCCTGGGCTGCTCCCGGAGGTGTCGCGGATGCTGTCGCCACGGGTCTAGGCCCCTCCAACCGCACGCTCGACAAGCGGCACTACCTGGGCAAGCGCCACAGAGAGCTGGTCCGCTTCTTTCACACCGCCCTGGGCAAAGTCAGGGCGGCCACCGCCCTTGCCGCCAGCGGCGGCCAGGGCCTGCCGGAGGATGTCGCCAGCGTTGATGCCGCGCTCGATCGCGTCGCGGCTGGCCCCGACGACGAACGCCTGCTGGCCGTCGAAGCTCGCGCCGAGCGCCACCACTGAGGTGCCGAGCTTTGCCCGGAGCTGATCGGCCATGTCGCGCAGGCCGTCCCGGCTCGACGCCTCGACCTTCGCCGCCAGCACGTTGACCTCACCCACCTTGACGGCGGTGTCCACGAGATTTGCAGCCCGGCCGGCCGCCAGTTGCGCTTCGAGCTTCGCGGCGTCGCGCTTCGCCTGATCCAGCTCCTCGACCAGCGAGGTGAGCTTCGCCTCGAGCTGATCGACGGGCGCGCCGACCGTCCGTGCCAGCGAGAGCAGCCGCTCCTGCTGGTTCCAGGCGTGCGTGAACGCGGCCTCACCCGCCAGCACCTCGACGCGCCGGATGCCGCTCGCGAGACCGGACTCGCGAAGCAGGAAGGCCGGCCCGACCTCGCCCGCGCGGTGGACGTGGGTGCCGCCGCACAGCTCGCGGCTCCAGCCGCCGATGTCCACCACGCGGACCTCGTTGCCGTACTTCTCGCCGAAGATCGCCATCGCGCCCGACTTGCGCGCGTCGTCGATCTGCATGATCGACCACGTCACCGGCTCGTCGGCCAGGATGTGGTGGTTCATGCGGGCGTTGATCTCCTCCAGCTGCTGACGAGAGACCGGACGGGGGTAGTTGAAGTCGAAGCGGGCGACGTGTGGGGCAACCAGCGAGCCGCGCTGCGACGTGTTCTCGCCGAGCACGTCCTTGAGCGTGCGGTGGAGGACGTGCGTGATCGTGTGGTGCCGCGCCGTCGGGGCGCGGTGGACAGGGTCGACCTCGGCGATCACCTGGGGGTTCACCGTGCGGCTCAGCGTTCCAGATTCGAGGTGGCCGATGTGCACAACGTGTGCCCCGTCCAGCTTGCGCGTGTCGGTGACCCGGAAGATGCCGTGCTCGTTGCGGATCACGCCCCGGTCGCCGACCTGGCCGCCGGCTTCAGGGTAGAACGGGGTCACGCCGTGCAGCAGGATCTGCCCGTGCTGGCCCTGCTTGATCTCGTCCAGATCCCAGCGCAGCCCGACAGTGTCTTCATGGACGCCGATCGCGACGATCTCGCCGGGCAGGGTCAGCGGGCGCTCCCACTGGAACTGGCTCTCGGGCGCGCCGCCCGGCCCCTCGCTGGCCAGGACTTCGGCCATCGACTTGAACCGCGCGCCGGCCCGGCTGCGGGTGCGCTGCTCCTCCATCGCGGCGTCGAAGCCCGGGCGGTCGGCGGAGAGACCGGCCTCCGCGATCATCTCCTCGGACAGCTCGAACGGGAAGCCGAACGTGTCGTGAAGCTGGAACAGCAGCCGCCCATCCACGGCGGACCGACCGGCGGCCTTCGCCTGGGCGATCCACTCGTTCAGCCGCTCGGTGCCGGCCGCCAGCGTCTCCGCGAAGCGGGCCTCTTCGAGGGTGATCGTCTCGATGATGCCGGCGCGGCCCGCTTCCAGCTCGGGATAGGCCGCCGCCATCCGGCTGATGACCTTCCCGACGATGGACTCCAGGAACGGCCGCTCGATGCCGAGGGTCCGTCCGTAACGCACGGCTCGCCGCACGATCCGCCGCATGACGTAGCCGCGCCCCTCGTTGCCGGGGACCACGCCGTCTGAGGCCAGGAACGTCACGCCGCGCGCATGATCCGCGACGACCCGCAGGGCGTAGTCGGTGTGCTCGTCGCGCCCGAACGAGGTGCCGGCGATGGCCGCCACGTCGTCGATGATCGGGCGGAAGAGGTCCGTCTCGTAGACCGTCGTGACGCCCTGCATGATCGCGGTGACGCGTTCGAGGCCGGAGCCGGTGTCGATGTTCGTCTTGGGGAGCGGCGTGCGGTTGCCCTGCCGATCCTGGAAGAACTGCATGAACACGAGGTTCCAGAACTCCAGGTAGCGGTCGCAGTCGCAGCCGGGCGCGCAGTCGGCGCTGCCGCAGCCCAGCTCCTCGCCCATGTCGTAGTAGAGTTCAGAGTCGGGGCCGCACGGCCCCTCGGCCCCTGGCGGGCCCCACCAGTTGTCTTCCAGATCGGTGATCTTCTCGGGCGGGACGATCTTCAGCCAGAGCTGTCGGGCCTCGTCGTCGGTCGGGTGGATGGTGACGTACACCCGCTCCGCGGGAAGCTGGAGCCGCTCGGTGATGAACTCCCACGACCACGGGATGATGCTCTCCTTGAAGTAGTCTCCAATGGAGAAGTTCCCGAGCATCTCGAAGAAGGTCAGGTTGCGCGGGTTGCCGACCTCGTCGATGTCGCCGGTGCGGAAGCACTTCTGAATCGAGGTCATGCGGATGGCCGGCGGCACTTCACGCCCGAGCATGTACGGGATCATCTGCTGCATGCCGGCCGTGGTGAGCAGCACGCTGGGATCGTTGAACGGGACGAGGCTGGAACTCGCCTGGTGGACGTGGCCGCGCTCGGCAAAGAACTCGATGAATGCGCGACGAACTTCGTCGCTGGTACCAGGGCGCGGACGCGAGGGCATACTGGACTCACCCGCCGATGTCGGATACTCGCGGCTCGATACTGACCGCTCTCACGCGCTCCCAGGGAGAGGCCGCGATGGTGCGCGACGGGCCGACTCGGAGGGATTGTATCAGACGGGTCTGAATCTTCCGTCCGGACGCTCGCCGTTGATTCGACACCGTAACTCGTCAGAAGGTTGTCAGACAAGAACTCGCGGCCGGTCGCTCCGGCCGCCGGGCCCAGATGCCCTACACGGACCGCCGCGGCGCGCTCGCTCGGCCGGCCATCGAGGGGCGGATCGCTTCCAGTTCCGCGACCGTTGCCCAGAAGTAGGCGTCCAGCCGAATCAGGGCGACTGGCACCTCAAGCAACTGGCCATCGTACGCCAGCGTCTCGACCCGGATCGCCGCCTCGACCAGCTCACGGGCGCCCCACGCCATCGCCTCGCCCTTCATCGTGTGCGCCAACCGATGCAGCTGGTCGCAGTCCGCCGCTGCCAGCGCCGCGCGCAGGGCGGCCAGTCGCTCGGATCCGTCGACGCGGAAGTGCGCGAGCATCTCGTCGAACAGGGCGGATGAGCCTTCCCCTTCCAGTTCGCGGATCGGCTCCAGCGCGTCCGGATCGAAGCTGACGGTCGGGCGGCGGGCAGCGCCGGCCTCCGGCGCGTTGCCCGTGGCGGCGTCTTCGCGGCCTCGGGCCGGTTCGCTCCCAGGTGTCTTGCCCGCGGCCGGCAGCCAGCGGCGCAGGATGGTCTCCAGGCCGGCCCCTCGGATCGGCTTCGAGACAAAGTCGTCCATGCCGGATGCGAGGCACTGGTCCCGGTCCTCCTGGCGCGCGCTCGCAGTGAGGGCCACGATCGGAACGCGCCGCCGTCCCTCCTGCTGTTCCAGGCGACGAATCTCCGCTGCCGCCATGTAGCCATCCATCTCGGGCATCAGGCAGTCCATGAAGACGAGATCGAAGTGACCGTTGGCCAGCGCTGTGATGCTCTCGCGGCCGTTGCCGACGACGACGGCATCGACGCCGAGCTTGCCCAGCAGCCCGATGGCCACCTGCTGGTTGACAAGCGAGTCCTCCGCCACCAGCACCACGGGGCGGGCCGGGCGCTGCCCGGCGGCATCGTGCCCGAGGTTGACCCGTGGTGGCGGTTCGGTGGGGGCGAGCCGGCTCAGCGCCCGCATCAGCTGACGGCGGCGAACAGGTTTCTCGATGACGGCCAGGAACCCGGCGCTCAGCGCCTCGCGCCGCCGCTGGTCGTCCAGGCCCGAGCCGAGCAGCATGAGCGGCACGTGTGCGAGCGTCGCCTCGGCTCGTATCAGGGCAGCGGCCTCCAGGCCAGTCAGGCCAGGCATCTGAAAGTCCAGCAGGACGCAGGTGTACGGATGTCCGCCGGCGGCCGCGCCGCGCAGCAGCTCGACGGCGATCCTCGGATCCTCGACGGCGGATGACTCGATGCCGAGCGCTCCCAGCTGGGCCTGGACCGTCGCGCGGTTGGTCGGCAGATCGTCCACCACCAGGATGCGCTGCCGCGCCAGCCAGCCGGGTTCGGCGCCGTCAAGAGGCGTGCGCTCCGTGGATGCGACCGGCGCGATGCCGAGCCGGCAGGTGAACCAGAACGTGCTGCCGATCCCAGGCGTCGAGCCGACCCCGATCTGGCCGCCCATCAGCTCGGCGAGCCGCTTACAGATCGCCAGCCCGAGCCCGGTCCCACCGTAGCGGCGGCTGGTGCCGGCGTCGGCCTGTGTGAATGGCTGGAAGAGCTGCTGGAGCGCCTCGTGCTCGATGCCGATGCCTGTATCGCGGATCTCGAATCGTGGCATGACCTCGTCGTCGGTCAGCGTGTCGAGGCTCACACGCACGGAGACCGAGCCGACGGTCGTAAATTTGACCGCGTTGCCGAGCAGGTTGGTGAGGATCTGGCGCAGACGGTTCGGGTCGCCGAGGACGTCGGCTGGGATGGACGGGGGCAGCTCCACCTGGAGCTCGATGCCCTTGCCAAAGGCACTGGCCGCCAGCAGCTCCGTCACGTCCTCGACGGTCTCGCGCAGGTCAAACGGGATCCGCTCCAGCTCCAGCCGCCCGGCTTCGATCTTCGAGAAGTCGAGAATGTCGTTGATGATGGTGAGCAGGGCGTTCGCGCTTGACGCGATGGTCTGCGCCTGCTCGCGCTGGTTGTCGTCCAGGCCAGAGTCCAGGAGCAGCTCGGCCATCCCGATGACGCCATTCATCGGTGTGCGGATCTCATGGCTCATGACGGCCAGGAAGTCGCTCTTGGCGCGGTCGGCGGCCTGGGCCGCCACGGCGAGCGCGCGCGCCTGCTCGGCAGTCTCCTCCAGCGAGTGGATCGTCTCGGCCAGCTGGTGATTCGACCGGGCGATCTGCTGGTAGAGGCGGGCGTTCTCGACGGCCAGGGCGACGCGCTGGGCAAGCTCGGTCGCGAGATCGAGGTCGGCCTCGTCGTAGGTGCGATTCTGGAGCGAGACGCCGAGCGTCATCACGCCAAGCATGCGGCCTCGCACGTTGAGCGGCGCAGCGATCGCGGCCCAGCTGCCGCTCGCACCGGCCCGGCCCGCGGATGTCGGCGCGCCGCAGGTCAGGCTCAGGCGCGGCTGCCCTGTCCGCAGCACGGCCGCCCGGATGGATTCTGGCTCGTCTTGCGCGACCCGCTGTCCAACCAACGACTGGATCTCCGGCTGGCAGTCTGGCTCGGCGTGGTTGGCGACGCGGCAGACCAGCGATCCGTCCTCGTCCGTCAGGTCGATCAGGCAGACATCGGCGAGGCGTGGGAGGGGCAGGCGCGTCGCCTGATCGAGCACCGCGTCGAGGTCGAGGCTTTCGGCGAGCCGCCGGCTGGCGTCGGCCAGGAAGGCGGTGCGCCACTGGAGGACTCGCTCGCGCATCATCAAGCTCCGGCGCTCTTCGCGGGTCCGCACGCGGTCGGTTACGACCTCGCTGAAGAGGACCAGCCCGCCGATCTCTCCGTCGGCGTTGCGCCACGGCTGCACCTCCCAGTGCAACCACTGCTCCGAGCCATCCGAGCGCACGAACCGATCTTCAGTGCGTGAGATCACCGTCCCAGCAAGACACTGCCGGTGGATGGCCTTCCAGTCGTCGGGAACCTCGGGAAAGACCTCGTAGTGCCCCCGACCGATCAGCTGCTGCCCGTCCAGCCCGTAGTCGCTGATCCAGCGACGGCTCACCACGAGGTAGCGCAGATCGCGGTCGAGCATCGCCACCGCTACGGGAGCCTGCTCGACGAACCGGCGCAGCAGCTCCTCGGTGGCACGGGCCGTTTGCAGCGCGGCCTCGCGTTCGGCGGTGCGCTCCGCCAGGCGGTCCCGCATGGACGTAAAGGCGCCGCCGAGCGTCTGGATCTCGGATGCGCCCTCGGACGGAATCGGTGCGTGTGAGTCGCCATCGGCCAGCTGCTCGACGACTCGGCTCAGGTGCGCGAGGGGCCGGGTGATCCTCCGCGACACGACGACTCCGGCGGCGGCGGCCACGGCGATGGCGGCCACCAGGAATCCGTAGGCCAGCTCGCGGGATCGGTGGGCCTCCGCGAGGGCCTGGGCGGCCGGACGCTCGACGATGACCGTCCATGGCACGGTGTCGAGCCGCGCATAGCCGACCAGCGATTGCCCAACAGGGGCGTCGTCCACCAGCGCGCCCTCATGCTCCAGCCGCGCAAGGACCGGCCGGAGCGCCGGTCGGAGACGGAGTCCGCCGGGGGCGGCGTCGGGTTCTCGGTCGAAGGCCGGGTGAGCGACCGGCTCGCCCAGCTCGTCGATGACGTACGCTTGTGCGTCGGCGCTGCTCGCGATCTGGAGCAGGCGCGTAAGCTGTGCCGATTCGATGGTGGCGTTCAGGTACATCGAGGACGCGCCCGACTCGTCGCGGATCGGCGTCCTGATGAAGATGATCGGGCGGTTGCGGAGGCGGGACATGCCGTGACTGATGAGCGGCTGGGTGACGGCTGGCGAGAGGCCTGTGGCATCTGGGCCGAGCGACGTGAACGGCCGGTCGTCGCCCCGACCGACCTGGTGGCCGTCGTAGTCCCAGATCAGGTAGGTGACATCGCTGCCGAACGCGCGCGTGTGCGAACGAAGGATCGCGTTCAGGCCGTCTGTCGAGCTGGACCGCAGGGCGGGGTCAGCGGCGAGTGCGACGATGGTGCTGCTGTGGATGGCAAGGTAGCTGTCCACGCTTGACGCCAGGGAATCGGCCAGCCGGGCGTTCACCTCGAGCTGGGCGGCGACGCTGCTCCGCTCTTCGCGGTCGCCGAGAATGCCAGCGGTGAGTGCGATGGCGACGACCGTGATGGCGATCATCGCCACGGCGAGCTGTACCTGGAGCGACGTCGTGCTTACGAACCGATGGCGGCGCACCCACGGGAGGATGATGAGGGTCGCCCCGAACGTCAGGAAGTAGAGCGCGCCGACCATGCCGCCGATGGGACCGGCCAGCAGCCAGGCATGCGCGAGGAACGCGAGGCCCAAGACGGCTTTGGCGATCTTCCGAACCGGGTTCTCAATCGGCTGGCTGATCTGGGTGAAGAGCGTGATGCTGCCAGTCAGCAGGAAGATCGCGGACATCCAGCCGATGCGTGTCTGGAACGGAGCCGGCGCAGTGCCGATCGCCACGTTGATGGCCATGCCCCCGCCGAGGACGATCGCGACGGCGCCAAGCATGAGCGCCAGTGCGGTGATCGGCCGGTCGCTCCCCGGAAACTCGTCCGTGGGGAGCTTCGCGAGGAGGGCGGTTGTCAGGCCGGTGACGATACACATCACCGCGCCGTGCCAGTTGCCAGACGCCACGAAGGCGGCCCCGAAGGCGAGCAGCGGAGCCGCGGCGAGCAGATGCGTCGCGACGAACGTCGACCGTGGCGTGCGAAGGAACGTGCTCGCCATCAGCAGCAGGCCGGAGCCGATGACCCACGCGCCAAGCAGCGGATGGTACGGCCGAAGCAGGCCGAAGGCCGCCGCCGAGAACTGATGCGGGGCAACGAGCAGCAGCGCGCCGAGCAGCACGCTGAACAGGCCAATGGCCTGCCGAAGCGAATCGCCCTGCGCCTGTCGCCACATACAGCCCTCTCTGCCGCCCTGCGCACGACGGTCAGATCGTGCAGCCACCTGAAAAACGGACAGCGTAGCGATCTAGGGATGTTCGCTGGGCGAAAGCTGGGTCAACGTCCCGTCAGAACATCATAAGCTGGCGGGCTCTCGGAGTGGCTTCCCAGGAGAGGCTGGGCCGGTGACGCTCGGCGACCCGCACGGCCACGTGCCCGAGATCGCGGCTGGCGAGATGCTCGGAGATGACGGCCTGCGCGAGGTGCGGGAGGTTGTTGGTGGGGCTCAGGTGCGCCAGCCAGATCTCTGGGGCGATGCGGTCCTTGCAGGAGGCCAGGGCCTCGGCGGTGGCGCGGTTGCTGAGGTGGCCGTGCTCGCCGAGGACGCGTCGCTTCAGGAAGTACGGGTACGGTCCGGCCTGGAGCATGTCCACGTCGTGGTTGGCCTCGAAGATCAGCAGATCGTTGTCCGATAGCTGACGCTGCACCTCGACCGGGACGTGTCCGAGATCGGTGGTGACGGTGACGGTGGCCGCGTGCCCTGCGATCTTGAAGCCGACCGGCTCGATGGCGTCGTGGGGCACGCTGAACGGCAACACGGCCACGTCGCCAAGCTCGTGCGTGCGGCCGGCGATCAGCGGCCGGGCATGCTCGGCGTCCTTCAGAAGGGTGTGCCGAAAAGTGCCGGCCGTGGCGTAGATCGGCACGCGGTATGCGTCCGACAGTTGCCGTGCCGAGCGGGTGTGGTCGGTGTGATCGTGGGTGAGCAGGATGCCGTCGAGATCGTACGGCGAGATGCCCTGCTGCTTGAGAAACGCCCTGATCCGGCCGAGCGGGATACCGCACTCGACCAGCAGGGTGGTGTTCTCGGAGCGCAGCAGGTAGGCGTTGCCAGAGCTGCCGGACGCGATAGACCAGACGTGCACGCCTATTGCCTACTCGAGGTAGTCTCGCAGCTTCTTCGAGCGGCTCGGGTGGCGCAGTTTCCGCAGGGCCTTCGCCTCGATCTGCCGGATGCGCTCGCGCGTGACGCCGAACTCGCGCCCGACCTCCTCCAGCGTCCGCTGGCGGCCGTCGTCCAGCCCGAAGCGCAGCTGCAGCACCCGCCGCTCTCGTCCAGTCAGCGAGTCGAGCACGTCCTCGACTTGCTCCTTGAGCAGCTGGTGCGAGGCCGCGTCCGATGGGGCCATCGCGCCCTGATCCTCGATGAAGTCCCCGAGGTGGCTGTCCTCTTCCTCGCCAATCGGCGTCTCGAGCGAGACCGGATCCTGCGCCACCTTGAGGATGTCCCGCACGCGGTCCGGCGAGATCTCCATCTCAGCGCCGAGCTCCTCGGAGGTCGGCTCGCGCCCGAGATCCTGGACCAGCCGGCGAGTCAGCCGGCTGAGCCGATTGATCGTCTCGACCATATGGACGGGGATGCGGATCGTGCGGGCCTGGTCCGCGATGGCACGGGTGATCGCCTGCCGAATCCACCACGTCGCATAGGTCGAGAACTTGAAGCCCTTGCGATACTCGAATTTCTCGACCGCGCGAATCAGGCCGATGTTGCCTTCCTGGATCAGGTCCAGCAGCGACATCCCCCGGCCGATGTACTTTTTGGCGACGCTCACCACGAGGCGCAGGTTGGCCTCGGTGAGGGCGGCGCGGGCGCGCTCGGCCTCGAACTGGATCCAGCCGAAATGGTCGGCCAGCGAGCGCGAATCGACGGTCAGCACCCGCCCGACAATCGGGCAGAGCGTGCGGGTCTCGCCGGCCGCCCGGCGCTCGGCCACCCAGTCCAGGAGATCGTCTGGCAGGATGCGGCAGAGTGTGGACAGCTCGATCAGCGACTCGCGCAGCTCGTCCGCCGCACGCCCGCAGACCAGTGCAACCGCCTGGCAGCGCTCGGCGGGCAGCTCATCGGTCTCGCTGAGGGTGGTCATCGCCGCGCGGTAGCCGGAGCCGGTTGGGACGAGATCCGCGAACCAGTGCGCCAGCAGCGAGAAGTGGGCCTCGAAGCGGCGCTCCAGCTCGGCCATCAGCTCCACGGCCACCGACTCGACGCCGATCTCCTCGACGTCGCCGGCCAGCCGTTCGAGCAGCGCGCCCTCTTCCATCCGTCGCGCGAGACGCTTCTCGCCGCTCCAGGACAGCAGCGGGACCAGCCCGATCTCGCGGAGGTACATGCGGACGTGGTCTTCAAGACCCTCCGTCTCCTCCGGCCGGACCACCGCTTCGGGGGTCGATTCGCCATCGGTCTGCGAGCGGTTCGCCAGGGCCAGCGCGATGACCGGATCGGCCTCGCTCTCTTCGAGGAGGAGATCGGCGTCGGTCGGGTTGATCCAGCCGATGCCGGTGACGTTGTCCTCGGCTGCGACAGGTCCGATCAGCACCGGCGTGTCGGTCACCGATGGATCGTCGCCGGCGATGACGAGCGTCTCGGCTTCGAGGTCGTCAGCGCTCAGCCCGTTCGGGCCGAGGCCGTCCGGCCCCAGGTCGGAGACTTCGAGGTCGTCGGCGTCCTCGATGTCGGTGAGCGGCTCGAGGGTGGTCGCCCCGGCGTGGAGCGTTGCGAGTTGGTCCGATTCAAACGGCTGGAGCGTCTCTGTGGCCGACCTCTCTCGCGAGACTCGGCTGTTGTGCGGATCGTCAACCACCAAGGACCTCCTGCCCGCGCCGGATGCTCCAGGACGCAGTACCCACGACCCCGAGCTGCCGCTGTTCGGCGAACGTCTCGTAAATGCTCCTGGCTACCTGATTGAGCCATTCGATGGACGCTTGCCGTTCCGCAACACTCTGCCCCGATTCCTCCTCCAGCAGGGCCGCTTTGAGTGCGTCATGTTGCCTGAACAGACGCCCCTTTCGCAACTCCAGACGGCGTACGTCGTACTCCCGCCGCAGATCGTCGAGTGAGATTCCGGCGTTGAGTTCGTCGCGAGAACGCACGCGATCGAGCGTTGGAGCCGCCGCCTCCCCAAATGCCTCTTCGAGTCGGGCCAGTGCCGTCTCAGGATCAGGCCAGGCCGGGCCGTCTTGCAGCTGCTGGAGAATCGCCCGATGGACGCCGGTTTCGAAGTCATTCGGCTCCGGCCAGATCTCGACCATGCCGATCCTGAGCAGCAGCGCCAGCACGAAGTCTTGAAGCCGCTCGCCCGGATCGACCAGCGAGGTCGGCAGATCGGGAGGCGTCGGCGGCGCGGTGGGGGCCGCCGGCCCAGTCGGAGCGGTCGGCTGCCCCAGCGGGCTGGCTGGCCGTTGCGGGGCCGCCTCGTTCCGCGACACGACGTGCATGGTGCGCCGCGCAAACTCGCGCAGCAGATCGACGCCGGTGCCGATGATGCCCGCCAGTTTCATCAGGTACTGGTCGCGGTCGATGGGGTCGGACACGTCGTAGATCAGCCCGACGGCCGCCCGCGCTGCCTCGCGGCGGCCCTCGGTGGTGCTGAGGTCGTACACGCGCGGCAGGTTCTGGAACACGAAGTCGACAATCGGCTTCGCGGCGGTGGACTCGCGGACCCAGGCTTCGGGATCGGTCTTGATGACCTCGTCCGGGTCTTTCCCGCCGGTCAGCGAGAACGCTTTGAGGATGGTACGGCGCTCGACGAAGATGGCCGGCGTGCCGTCCCGGCCCCGCGAGCGTTCCGAGCCGTTCAGCAGGCTGAAGTCGATGCGAGGGGCCTCGTCGCGGGTGCTGTCGTGGGCCACGCCCGAGCCGCGCAGGGCGGCGCGCAGGCCAGCCGCGTCGTTGTCGAGGCAGAGGATGATCTCGCGGGCGCTCTGGCGGCGCAGGGCCTGGACGTGGCGCTCGGTGATGGCCGTCCCCAGCGTCGCCACGACGTTCGAGAAGCCGGCCTGGTGCGCCATCAGGGCGTCCATGTACCCCTCGACCACGATGGCCGCGCCCTGCTTGCGGATCGTGTCGCGGGCGGCATCGAGGGCGTACAACTGGCTGCCCTTGTCGAAGATATCGGTCTGGGGCGAGTTGAGGTACTTCGGCTGCTGGTCGGAGCGCATCGCGCGCCCGCCGAAACCGATGACGTGGCCATCGACGTCGCGGATCGGGAAGATGACGCGGTCGCGGAAGCGGTCGAAGACGCGCGCGCCGTCCTCGGAGCGGCCAAGCGCGCCGGCCGCCACGCACTCGTCGATGCTGTAGCCGTTGCGGGTCAGGTGCCGTTCGAGACCGCGCCCTGGCGCGTCGGCGTACCCCAGCCCGAAGCGGTCGATGGTCTGGTCGGTCAGGCCGCGACTCTCGATGTACGCGCGAGCAGCCGCGCCGGCCTCGCCCGTGAGCGCCCCCCGGTAGTAGAGGGCCATCGCGTCGAGGATGGCGAAGTGGCGTTCGCGCTCCTGCTTCTCCGATGGGTCAGGGCGGGTCCGCTCCTCGACTACGACGCCGGCTCGCTCGCCTAAAAAACGCAGCGCCTCGACGAAGCTGAGGTTGTCGCGCTTCTGGATGAAGGAGAAGATGTCGCCGCCCTCGCCGCAGCCGAAGCAGTGCCAGGTGCCGCGCTCAGGCGTGACCCAGAAGGACGGCGTCTTCTCGCCGTGGAAGGGGCAGAGGCCCTTGAAGCCCTTGCCAGCCCGCTTGAGCTGGACGGTCTGCCCGATGACGTCGACCACGTCGAGGCGGCGCTTGATCTCGTCAATCGTCGAGTCTGGCACGGGCGTCCTCGTAGTCGGTGGGTGCAGCGCGTCACATCGGCGAGATCGGCTGGCCTCGCTTGACCGAATGATGCCCTGACGTAAGGTACGGAGGGAACCCCTGTCAGCCCTGACGGTAACACGCATCCATCACAGACGCGTCGGGCATCGTTGTGGACCTGATGGTCGGCTCGACTCGGAGACGCCCTTACCAGGCGTCGCGGTTGGCGATCTGGACGCGGTACAGAGGCTTCGCGCGCTCGGACGCCTCCTGCTCGTAGGTCTCGAAGGTCGTGGACGGATCGTAGCCCCGCCAGAGCCACCGCAGCGTCTCCGGCAGGTCGAGCGCGTACTGCGCCGAGTTGTGCGACGCCGTCCCGTACCTGAAGTGAAAGTCGTAGAGGCGGGTCTTGAGCGACTGCGCCATCTGGATGTTCGAGAGCGGCCAGCTGCCGGCCTCGTAGACGCCCATCAGATCGACGCTGCTCTCGACGTCGATGTCCTCGATGCCGTCCGAGAGCCAGACGCGGATGTTGCGCCGAGGCTCGCGGCGCACCAGGAACGGGAAGATGTAGCCGCCGTCCAGGTGCTGGTCGGGATGCCACTGGAGCGCCGTGTAGCTGGCGATGGTCGAGATGGCGCGGCTGAACTGGTCCGGCGCGAACCAGCAGGTCTTGAAGGCTGCGATCCCGCCCGACGACTCCCCAGCGATGGCCCGCGAGTAGCCGTCCTGGCGCAGCTTGACGACGGCCTCCACGTCCGGAAGCACCTCGGTGAGTACGTGCCGCCCGAACTCGTCCGAGACCGTGTCGAACTGGACGCTCCGCAGGGCATGCTCGGGCGTCTGGCCGGCGAGCAGGCGCGATGGGACGCGCGAGCCGCCGGTCCCCGGCTGCAAGAGGACGTGAACCATCGGCGGGATCAGTCCGCGATGGACGAGGTTGTCCGTGACCGTCTGGAGCCGCACCCCGAGCAGACCGAAGCTGCCCACGTGGCTGCGGCCGTCCAGCCAGACCGTGACCGGCGCGCCTCGGGCCGTGTCGATGCCCGGATTGGTGTAGATCCAGTAGTCGGCTGTCGCGCCGCCGTAGATCCGGCTGGTGACCGTGCGCTTGTCCGAAAGCGTGCCGTGCGGTGCGCCAGGCAGCGGATAGCTCTCCGGGTTGTAGCCGGCCACCGAGCGTGGCATCGAGCCGCCGAAGCCGCCCTGGCTCTGCCCATCGACGATGGGCATGAGGTTGTGGGTGGTCCCGAGCCGGAGCGTCTCCAGCCGGTACCAGAACCGAGTCCCCTCGATGCGCGCCATCGGGAGCGGTGGGCCACCGTCGATGGCGACCGCCGCTGATTGGTCAGCTTCCAGTAGGAACAGGAACTCCTGGCCCCAGACGGCAACGGGACCGAATCGGGCCAGCAGCATCGGCGGCGCGTTCAGGCCGTCGTCGAGGATCGCCGTCAGCAATCGACCGATGTCAGCAGATCCGCGCCGTGCCGCCTCGATCAGCGCCGGGAACATCCCAAGGGCTGCCTGCTCAGTCCAGGGCCTCAACGCGTCACCGGTCATGGTTCCCTCTCGTCGGATTCTGGATTCGCGGCGGTGTGGGCAGTCGGCAGATGTGGGCAGCCGTCAGGAGAAGACCGCCCACTCGCGCGGCACGTACAACTGCTCGAACACCTTCACGGCGTAGCGGTCGGTCATGCCGGCGATGTAGTCGGCCACGCGGCGCTCGAGCGGCTCGTCGCGCGGGTTCTCCCGGAACTCGGCCGGCATCTGCTCGGGATGGCGACAGAAGTGCTCGAACAGCGCGTGGATCACGAAGACGGTCTTCGGGTTGTCGGCCTTGGCGTCGGAGGCCGTGTAGACCGTGCTGAACATGAACTCGCGCAGGCCGTTGAACAGCTGCAGCGTTGATGGGCTGATCCCGATAGCGACGCCGTTCCCGACGGCATCGTGCCAGGTTGCGCCGTCGCCGGTCGCGACGCGCCAGTTGTAGTCCACGATGTCGCTGACGAGCGCCTCGATCCGCTCGCCGGTGGTCGTGCCGAACGCCTCACGGAACTCGACCGGGATGCGCTCGGTGGTGATCACGCCCGCTCGGATGGCGTCGTCGATGTCGTGGGCGAGGTAGGCGATGCTGTCGGCCAGCTTGACGATCTGCCCTTCGAGGGTACTGGCGACGCCCCAGCCTTCGGCGGCGACGCTCTCGCGCAGCTTCGAGTGCCGCAGGATGCCGTCCCGGACCTGCTCCGCGAGGTTGAGGCCGCGCCCCTCCCGCTCCAGGTACTCGACCACCCGCACGCTCTGCTCGTTGTGGCGGAAGTGCCCGAGGATCTCGGCCATGGCGTCCTCGCCGGCGTGCCCGAACGGCGTGTGCCCAAGGTCATGCGCGAGGCCCGTTGCCTCCGTCAGATCCTCGTTCAGCCGGAGCGCCCGCGCGATGGTCCTGGCCACCTGGGTGACCTCCATCGTGTGGGTCAGCCGAGTGCGGTAGTGGTCGCCCTTGGGCGCGATGAAGACCTGGGTCTTGTGCTTCAGCCGGCGGAACGCCTTGCTGTGGATGACGCGGTCGCGGTCGCGCTGGTAGGACGCGCGGATCGGATCTGGCTCCTGGGGCCAGCGGCGGCCGGAGGCATCGACGCTCCGCGCGGCGAACCTGGAGAGGGTCTGGTCCTCCAGTTCCTCAAGCCGGGACCGGACCTCGGGATGAGGTGTGAAGTGGAGCACCGGAACCTCCCGTGGACGCAGCGTCAAGGTACTGTTAGAAGGGTACCACTCGAAGGCAAGAGCGCTTCGGACTTCGCCTACCGGCCTGGCCGACGGCATGGCACAATGAGAACGACGTGCCGCGCGATCTGTACAGCGAGGCTCGCAGTGGGTTCGACAACGATACGGGCGCGCCGAATGACACGTGGGTGACGCGCTGCTTCGTGTCGTCATTGACACCAACGTCTGGATCTCGGCGTTCATCAACCCTGTTGGCGTGCCGGCGCGCCTGATCTCCCTGGTCCGTGACCGCTCCATCCTGCTCGTTCTCTCGGACTACCTTGTCGAGGAGATTCAGGATGTCGTGCGGAGACCGCGTATCCTCCGCCGACTCAAACTGGAACCGTCCCACATCGACATTGTCTTGCACGAGATCCTGTTCAGTTCCGTGTACGTGGTCACCGATGGGATGCTTCGGATCTGCCGAGATCCAGATGACGATGCCATCCTTGAGACGGCTGTACGAGGACGGGCCGACTACTTGGTTACGCGAGACGACCACATCAAACGAGATGCCGACCTGATGGCGCATCTGGCCGATGAGGGTGTCGGCGTCATATCCCTGGCGGAGCTTCTTCGGCGGGTCGAGTCGACACGGCCCGTACCCAGAACCGAGGACTGACAGCCGACGCATCCCACGCGATCCTGATGGCCACACATGGTGGAACCAGAACAGCCCCCGCGCTCACGAGGAAGCGCGGGGGCTTTGTCTATGGCGACCGAGCGAGACTACGCCGTGGTGCTGACCCGCGAGGCTGAGCCGTCGGCGTCGCGGATGGCCGCCTGGGCCGCCGCCAGCCGCGCCACCGGGATCCGGAACGGCGACGAACTGACGTAGTTCAGCCCCGCGTTGTGGCAGAACTCGACCGACTCCGGATCGCCGCCGTGCTCGCCGCAGATCCCGACTTCGAGCGTCGGGCGGGTGGCCCGGCCGTCGTCGACGCCCATCCGGATCAGCTTGCCCACGCCGTCCGGGTCGATGACCTGGAACGGGTTGTTGGTGAGCAGCTTGGCATCCTGGTAGAAGCCGAGGAACTTGCCCTCAGCATCGTCGCGGGAGAAGCCGTAGGTCGTCTGGGTCAGGTCGTTGGTGCCGAAGCTGAAGAACTCAGCCTCGCCGGCGATAGCGCCCGCCGTCAGGGCCGCGCGCGGCACCTCGATCATGGTGCCGAACTTGTAGTCGAGCTGGACGCCGGCCTTCCCGACGACCTCCCGCGCGACCTCTTCCAGCTGGTCCTTGGCCCGACGCAGCTCGCGGACGTCGCCCACCAGCGGGATCATGATCTCCGGATGCGGGTCCTTGCCCTCCTGCTTCAGCTCGACGGCCGCCTCGAAGATGGCGCGGACCTGCATCTCGTTGATCTCCGGGTAGAGCAGGCCGAGCCGGCAGCCCCGCAGACCGAGCATCGGGTTCGCCTCGCGCATCGTGGCGACCGCGTGCAGCAGCTCCATCTTCTCGTCGTAGGCCGGGCCGGTCTCGCCCTTCATCCGCATCTCGGTGGTGTCGACGAGCAGATCCTCGTACTTCGGCAGGAACTCGTGGAGCGGCGGATCCAGCAGGCGGATGATGACCGGCAGGCCGTCCATCGCCCGCAGCAGCCCCTTGAAGTCGCCCTTCTGGTAGCCGAGGAGCGTCTCCAAAGCCTCCAGGTAGAGCGCCTTCGGGCCTTCCTCGCCGGCGCGGGCCTTGGCGGCGTTCAGGATCATCTGGCGCACGACCGGCAGGCGCTCGGCCTCCTCGAACATGTGCTCGGTGCGGCAGAGGCCGATGCCCTCAGCGCCCAGCTCACGAGCGTGCAACGCCTCGCGCTCGCGGTCGGCGTTGGCCCAGGTGCCCAGCCGGCGGCGCTTGTCGGCCCACCCGAGGACCGTGCGGAGATCCTCGTCCTCGGCGAAGTTCGGCTGGACCGTCGTCACCTCGCCGAGCATCACCTCGCCGGTGCTGCCGTCGATGGAGATCACGTCGCCTTCCTTGACCACCGTCTCGCCGACGGTGAACGTCCGCCCGTCCAGGTCAACCCGGATCGCCTCGGCGCTCACGATGCACGGCTTGCCCAGGCCGCGCGCCACCACGGCGGCGTGGCTGGACGTGCCGCCACGGCAGGTCAGGATGCCCTGCGACACGATCATGCCGTGGAAGTCGTCTGGGGCCGTCTCGGGGCGAACCAGGATCACGCGCGCGCCGGTCTGCGCCCGGTGCTCGGCCCGGTCCGGATCGAACACGACCTCGCCAACGGCCGCGCCCGGGGAGGCCGCGACGCCGTTCGCGATCAGCTTGCCGGCCGCGTCGGCCGCGGCCTTGGCCGCCTCGTCGAAGCGCGGCAGCAGCAGCTGCACGACGTGGCGCGGCTCGACCCGCAGGAGGGCCTCGTCGGTCGAGATCAGCTTCTCCTCGACCATGTCCTTGGCGATCTTGACGGCCGCCCGACCGGTCCGCTTGCCGTTGCGGGTCTGGAGCATGAAGAGCTTGCCACGCTCGACGGTGAACTCCAGATCCTGCATGTCGCGGTAGGTCGTCTCAAGCTGCCCGGCGATCTGGACGAACTGGCGGTAGACCTCGGGGTTGTGGGCCTCCATCGCCGTGATCGGCTCGGCGTTGCGGATGCCCGCCACCACGTCCTCGCCCTGGGCGTTCGCCAGGAAGTTGCCGTAGAGGACGGCCTCGCCGGTGTTCGGGTCGCGGGTGAACGCCACGCCGGTGCCCGAGTCGTCGCCCATGTTGCCGTAGACCATCGTCTGGACGTTGACGGCGGTGCCCCAGTCGTCCGGCAGCTTCTCGGCGCGGCGGTAGTCCACCGCACGCTTGCCCATCCAGGAGCCGAAGACGGCCTGGATCGCCAGCCGAAGCTGTTCCAGCGGATCGGACGGGAACTCCTTGCCAGTCTCGGCCTTGACGATCTTCTTGTACTCGGCCACGACCCCGCGCAGGTTCTCGGCGGTCAGCTCAGGGTCGGTCTTGACGCCGGCCTTCTCCTTCGCCTCGTCCAGGACGTGGTCGAACTTGAGCGGGTCGATGCCCTGGACGATGCGGCCGAACATGCTGATGAAGCGGCGGTAGGCGTCCAGCGCGAAGCGCGGGTTGCTGGTCAGCTTGGACAGGCCCTCGACGCTCACATCGTTCAGGCCGAGGTTGAGGACGGTGTCCATCATGCCCGGCATCGAGACGCGCGCACCGGACCGCACCGAGACCAGCAGCGGGTCGTTCGGATCGCCGAGCTTCTTGCCCATCTTCTGCTCGACGTTCGCCAGGGCGGCGAGCGTCTGCTCCCAGAGGCCCTCCGGGAAGTCGTTGCTGTGGCTGTAGTAGTAGACGCAGGCCTCGGTGGTGATGGTGAAGCCTGGAGGGACCGGCAGTCCGGCCTGGGTCATGCTGGCGCAGCCTGCGCCCTTACCACCCAGCAGGTTCCGAGAGTCCGGGCTGCTCTCGTCGAAGAGGTAGACCCACTTATGGGCGCCAGACCCGCCGGCAGACGACGAGCCGTTGCTTGCAGCAACCATGCGGACAATGCTCCTTGCGTGACGTAGCGTACCGTGACCTGATACGTGCGGTGCGGAAGGTCGCGTGATTCACGGGGTGAACGGGCCTTGCGGGGAGGCGCAAACAACGCTGAGACGCGCCTCAGCCCCCATCACGGCGAGTCAGGGCCGATCCATAAATCGTTCTGCGATCGCCAGCCTGTCCGGCTTATACGGGAATGGTAGGGACGCCACTTGCAGAACGTCAACCGGCCGCTCAGCAACCGGCGTGATGGCGTGACCTAATCGACGGTGAACTCCCCGCTGTTCAAGAAGCGCTGTAGGTCGCCAAAGACGCGCCGGTGGGCGGGAAGGATCTGCTCTGGCGGCGGCAGGCTGTCCAGGGGGAACCAGCGCAGCTCCAGGGTTTCGTCGCCGTCGACGGTCAGCGTGCCGGTCCACTCGTCCACCAGAAAGCCCGTCGCGTAGGGCTGGGCCTGATCGCCGTTCGGGTAGGTGATGGTGTAGGCCGGGTTCGAGTAGATGCCGAACGGCCGCGCGCGCAGCACCGTCAGGCCCGTCTCCTCGAAGACCTCGCGCCGCATTGCCTCGACGACCGTCTCGCCGATCTCCATGCCGCCGGCTGGCAGACCCCAGATGTGGAAGTCGCCCCGCAACTGCAGCAGGACGCTGCCCTCCTCGTTGCGGATGATCGCGCGGACGCCCGGGCGGATGATCGGACGGCTGCCGATGGCCTGCCGCATCTCTTCGACGTATCCCACTGCACACCCCCTCGCCAAAGGATACCGAAGCCCTCACTCCCGGCCACCGTTCCGCGCCCGAGACCACGGCGGCAGCGCCGTCGTTGTGGTGTGACCTTGACGGTCCCGCCCATACTTCTCCTGATGTCTCAGCCGTTGCCGCTCCTCC
This sequence comes from Chloroflexota bacterium, assembly GCA_020850535.1. Lineage (NCBI taxonomy): Bacteria > Bacillati > Chloroflexota > Chloroflexota bacterium. The sequence goes on along the minus strand of JADZEM010000003.1, from coordinate 19,217 downwards.
CGACGCCCCCGGACGCCGTCCAGATCCCTGGCGCGGCCTCGTCGGCGTTGCCGTGCGTCCTCGATCTCGATCAGGGCGCGCTTCAGGCAGCCCTCGTCGAGCTGGGCGAGAAGTCGTTCCGTGCGAAGCAGTTGTACAAGGCGCTGCACAGTCGGCTGGTCGGCTCGTGGGACGAGATCACGGATCTGCCGGCTCGGTTGCGGACATCGCTGGCCGAACAGTATCGCCTGCAGTCTGGTGAGCTGGTGGTGCAGGCGGTCTCGCAAGACGGCACCCGCAAGCGGCTGGTCCGGCTGGCCGAGGGCCAGGAGATCGAGACGGTCGCCATTCCGGCCGTCTCGCCGGAGGGTGCGAAGCGGCTCTCGGTGTGCGTCTCGACGCAGGCCGGCTGTGCGATGGCCTGCACCTTCTGCGCCACCGGCCGCATGGGACTGGCCCGCAACCTGACCGCCGGCGAGATCGTCGATCAGGTGTACGGGTTCGGTCGGGAAGCGCCGGACGCTCGCCCGACGCACGTCGTCTTCATGGGGATGGGCGAGCCGCTGGCCAACTACGCGGCGACGGTGGCGGCGGTCCGCCGGCTGTCCGATCCCGAAGGCATGAACCTGAGCCAGCGGCGGATCACCGTCTCGACCAGCGGACTGGTGCCGCAGATGCGCCGCCTCGCCGACGAGGGCCTGGAGATCACCCTGGCGATCTCGCTGCACGCCCCGAACGACGAGCTTCGGAACTCGCTGATGCCGGTCAACCAGCGGTTCCCACTGCGCGACCTGATGGCGGCGGCCCGCGCCTACGCCGAGCGAACGGGTCGGCGGGTCAGCTTCGAGTACATCCTGCTGCGCGGCGTCAACGACGGCCCCGCGCACGCGGAGCAGTTGGCGAAGCTGTTGCCGCGCCGCCTCTCGCATGTCAACCTGATCCCGTACAACGCCACCGACGCCGAGTATCAGCCGACGCCGCCCGCCCTGGCCCGCGCGTTCCGCGACCGGCTGGCCGAGCTTGGGTTGTTGGCCACGATTCGGGCCAGCCGGGGCCGCGACATCGCGGCGGCATGCGGGCAGCTCAAGGCGGAGAATCGCAAGCGGGCCGCCGGTCGGTAGGCTGACGGACCATCGCGCGGGTCGTCGCTCGCCCGGCCGCCGCGCCTCGACCGCTTTGCCCGACATCCCAACGCTCGACGGGCTATTGCCGCTGTTCGGAGCGCGGCAGTATCGTTCGACCAGGAAACAGACGTTACTGAGTCAACTCAGTCAACTTCGTCAATTTGAGCCAGAGGTGGGACTATGTCTGCCGACGATCAGACATTCGCCGAGCCGTTTCGACGCATTCAGCCAGAGGAGGCCCGGTCGCTGATCGAGAGCGGCCAGGTCACTGTGGTCGACGTCCGCGAGCCGTGGGAGTACGAGCGCGACCATATCGCGGGCGCGAAGCTGATCCCGCTGGCCCGGATCATCGGCTCGCCGACGCAGATCACCAGCGATCATGTGATCTTCGTCTGTGAGGTCGGGCAGCGGAGCGGCGTGGCCGCCGAGGTGGCCGCCTCGCTGGGCTACGAGAACCTCTACAACCTCGAAGGCGGCATGAGCGCCTGGCGCGGCCACGGCTACCCGGTCGAGAAGTAGGGCGGTCGGCCGATCAGGGCGTCGCGCTTCCGCACCACGAGCGTCAGCGCGTGGACAGGGCGATTGCGCGTTGAGCGGGTCGTGCAGGGTGGTCGGGGCTTGAAAGCCCCGCCTACCATCCTGCAGTCGCTTCGCGACGCCCCTGTTTGACCTGTCGATGCTGCTTCCGGCGTCCGTCGCGCAGCGACGGAATGACTGTAGACGGGGGTTTCAACCCCCGACTTTCTCGCGCCATGGCGTTGCGGGAACACCAACGAACATGCAATCGCCCTGAGCGTGTGGACCGGAGTGGCGAAGGTCCGACTCGCTGACGCTCGCGGTGCGGATGGCGTCCTCTCTGAGCGGCGTTGGCCCCGCGCCCCTGACATCGCCGACGTAGGACCGCCCCAGGTTCAGGTGGCCGCTGGCGCGGCGCTCTCGAGTGCGAGCCGCAGGGCCTCGACCACCAGATCGGCGCAGTAGCGCTGCTCGGCCGGTAGACCGCCGTCCAGCGCGGCGAGGATCGCCCTGGCCGTCAGGGCGCGAACCTGCTCGAACGGCTGACCGGTCGCCATGTCCGTCGCGATGCTGGCCGCGATGATGCAGCCGCCGCAGCCGAACGCCCGAAACCGCGCCGCGCGCAGGAGCGGTACACCGTCGTCAGTGTGGCCGAGCCGCACGTAGATGGTGACCTGGGTGTCCGTCTCGGGGCAGTCGACGTGACCGACGCCATCGGCATCGGACAGCTTGCCGAGATTGCGGGGGTGCGCCAGGTGGTCAGCAGCCGCCAGACCGTACACTCGCTCCCGACTCCCGACTCCTCGTCAGTGCGACCGGTGCGCGCTCGGCTCCACTTCCCACCGTCCGACGTAGCCGCCGCGCCGCAGCGCGCGCAGCGTCTCGACGTGCGCCCACACGTACGGCAGGTTCGACCGCACCACCTCGTTGCCGCGGGCGTCGGCGACCAGTCCGTCAAGCTCGGCGTGACGGCGCGTGCGAATCTCCTCGGTCGGACCGAGGCTCATCCGTGACGCCCGCGCCGCCTCGTCGATGTTCCGACGCAGTTCGCTGCTGAATCGCTGGACCGACGCGACCGGCACCACGATCTCCGGCAGGCGGTACTGCTCCGAGTTGTCGAAGAGCCAGCGCATGATCGCCTCGGCGCGGTCCTGGTTGCCGATGGCGTAGTGGTACTGGGCCATCCAGGCGGTGAAGTGGGGGTACGGCCCCGGCAGCGCCAGCCGTTCGGCCGGCGAGTACGGCAGGTAACGGATATATCCGCCGATCTCGACGTTCCAGAGCGCCCGCTCGATGACCTCCGCCGAGTTGAGCACGGCCCGCTCGGTGGGCGACCAGAGCGCGAAGTAGAACGGGGCCATCATCGTCACGTCGGGGCGCGGATCGGGGTAGCCGTGCGGATCGAGTCGGCGCAGGAAGCGGTTGTCCTGCACCATCAGCAGCCCGATGGCGCGACGGATCATCAGGGCCAGCCGCCGGTACTGCTCGCCGCCGTAGACTCGGTGCGCCAGGGCGAACGCCGCCGCGTGGGCGCAGTTGTTCCAGATCTCGTATCCCTGGCTGACATCCGACTCGTGGATGGAGCTGGTCGTCTCGACCAGGTACAGATACGAGTTGAGCGTGCAGTTGATGGTGTACGCCGTCGCCCGCTCGATGGGCTCCCGCGCGACCTCCACCAGGGTGTCGTCGTTGGCGGCCTTGACGTAGGTCAGCAAGGCCCAGACGGCCAGGGCCGTCGCGTCCTGCTGCTCGGCCGCCTGGGCTGGCCGTCCGTCCGGATCGTAGCGCTGCACCCAGGATCCATCGGCCGCCTGGGCGCGCAGCAGGAACCGGCAGTACTCGCGGGCGAGGTCGAGGGAGTCAAGCTCGCAGAGCGCCGCGATGGTGATGGCGAGGTCGCGCGTGTACACGTACGGGTATTTGCCCGTCAGCGGCGTGGCCAGCAGGGCGCGTCCCCGAGGAGATGTCGCCTGAGCGCGTCGGAAGACGTCGCGCGTGACCTGGAGAAATGCCTCAAGCTCGTCCTGCGCGATCGTCGTCGGCGTCACACGTACCTCCTGTCCTCATTCTAGTGTAACGAAGCCTGCCCGTCAGGCGCGTCGGTTCGACAGGATCAGATTCGCACGATCTTGCGTGTGGATCGTCAGGTTGGGTGCTGACCGACCCGGGCGGTCTTCCCGAATCTGGCGAGATTGGCCTCGTGAAGCATTGTCTGTGCAGCGCGGGGCGTGCTAGAATCCCGTTCGCTGCGCCGTACGGCGCATGGGCTCGTGGTGTAGTGGCCTAACATGCGGCCCTGTCAAGGCCGAGACCGGGGGTTCGAATCCCCTCGAGCCCGCCACACACGCATGCGGTAGTGAGCAACTCTCATGCCGCGAACGGCGAGAAGGCCGAGCATCCTGTTGAGGACGCTCGGCCTTTGTGTTTTCCTGGCCTTCCTTGCCGGTGGCGAGCTTCGCCTCCGGCTCGGTCAGGCTTCCGAGGCCGCCGCCAGCACTCGGTCCAGCTCGCGCCGGCCGATCTCGTCCAGGGCCGGGCCGGGCTTCCGCAGGCCAGCGTGCGCGATCAGCCCGCGCCGTCGCAGCACCTCCTTCATGATGGTCAGGCCCACCCCCGGCTGCGCCCCGAGCACCATCAGCGGCAGCCAGCGCCGGTAGGCCATCTCGGCCGTGGCCTCGTCGCCGGCGGCCATTGCGCGGCAGATGGTCAGCATCACGTCGTGCATCGGGAAGCCGGTCATCGCGCCGTCACCGCCGCGCCGCAGCTCGCTCAACAGGTACATCGCGCCGAGTCCGCCGACCAGGCCGACGTCTGGCCCGACCAGCGCGCGCAGCCGTCCGATCTTCGGGGGCGTTGGCGCGTCTTCGACCTTGATGCCGGCGCCGGGGCCGCAGACGGCCAGGATCTCGGCCAGGTGTTCGGGTGTCAGAGTCACGGCGGTCTCGGGCGGGTAGTCCTGCACCACGATGGGCAGCCCGACCTCGCGCAGCGCGGCGTAGTGCGCCAGCATCGGCGGCCCGAACCGTGAGAACGGGGGCGGGGCGGCCATGACGCCGGCCGCTCCCAGGTCGGCCGCCTCGCGGGCCCGCTGGCACGCCACCTCGGTGCCCGGGTGGCTGACCGTCACCAGGAACGGCCGGCTGGCCGCCCGGCAGACCTCGGCCACCGTCTGCGCGATGACAATGCGCTCGGCATCCGAGAGACGTGCGGCCTCGGCGTTGACGCCGAGCGCGACGACGCCGTTGACGCCCGCCCCCAGCGATCCTTCGACCAGCCGCCTGAGGCTGGCGAGATCCAGGCGACCGTCCTCCGTGAACGGCGTGACCAGGATCGGCCAGACGCCAGTCAGCAGCTTCGCCACCATTGCACGACTCCCTTCAGCGCGGATCACGGCGCACTGCCCTGCCAACGATACACGGTGACGCTGTGCGCGGCCTGTCGGTCCGCGCCTACCATTGCCGCGGCGAGCATGATGATCGGTCGGCGCCGGGCGCACCGCGCCGTTCCGCCCAGGAGGAGAGGCACTATGCCCGAGTATCCCCCGTCCGTGCGCGGCGCAACGCGCATGAACGGCATCCCGTTCTCCGACATTCGCCGGGTGCTGGAGCGCGCGACGCAGCTTGAGAAGGCCGGGCGGAAGGTGCTGCACTTCGAGATCGGGCGTCCGGACTTCGACACCCCGGCCCCGATCAAGGAGGCGGCCGTCGATGCGCTGCGGGCCGGGCAGGTGCACTACTCGTCCAACTACGGCATCCCGCGGCTGCGGGCGGCCATCGCCGAGAAGCTGGAGCGAGACAGCGGCCTCCACTACCGACCCGAAGACGAGGTCATCGTGACGGTCGGCGCGAACGAGGCGGTCGGCGCAGCGTTCCTGGCCCTGCTCGACCCCGGCGACGAGGTGCTGGTGCCCGATCCGGCCTGGCTGCACTATCGGTGGTGCGCGCAGTTGTGTGGCGCGACGGTCGTGCCGGTGCCGTGCTACGCCGAGAACGAGTTCGTGCCCGACGTGGCGACGGTCGCCAGCTTGATCACGCCCCGGACGCGGATGCTGGTCATCAATACGCCGAACAACCCGACCGGCGCGGTCTACCCGAGGGCAGTCCTCGAAGAGCTGGCGAAGCTGGCCCAGCAGCACGATCTCCTGGTGCTCTCAGACGAGATCTACGAGCGGATGGTCTACGGCGGCGCGACCCACACGAGTCTCGGCAGCCTGCCGGGCATGTGGGAACGGACCATGACGGTCAACGGGCTGTCGAAGGCGTACTCGATGACGGGCTGGCGGCTCGGGTTCATCGCCGCGCCGAAGCCGCTCAGCGACCTGATGGTCAAGGTGCACCAGTACACGGTGTCCGGCGCGACGACCTTCGCCCAGTTCGGGGCGGTCCAGGCGTACACGGGCGACCAGGGCGTCGTGGATGACATGGTGGCCTCGTTCGACCGGCGGCGGAAGATCCTGGTCGAAGGGCTGCGCGGTATCAAGGGGGTCACCTGCCCGGAGCCACGTGGGGCGTTCTACGCCTTCCCAAGCATCACGGGCACTGGCAAGTCGAGCGCCGAGCTGTGCGAGCTGCTGCTGGAGGAGGCGGGCATCGCGGTGGTGGCGGGCAACGCCTTCGGCGATGCCGGCGACGGCCACGTGCGGTTCAGCTACGCCGCCTCGGACGACGATCTCCGCGAGGGGATCGAGCGGATGGCCGGGGTGCTCGGCCGGGCGTAGGTCGCGGACGGCCGCCCCCGCACCGCCGTACGAAGACGCGAACGGACGCTCTCCACGTGGCAACAGAGTGCTGAGCCAGAGCGCCGCTCGGCAGAAACCAGATCATCCCGAACAGTGCCACGCCATTCTGCAACTGCCAATTGTCATCCTGCAATGTCGGGTTGTCATCCTGAACGCAGTGAAGGACCTCACCCGCTGACCGTCAACTCGCGCCGTATCGGTCATGGTCACCGCTCGCCCTACCCGCTGACCGTCAACGCTCGCGTCAGCGGGTGAGGTCCTTCGCTGCGCTCAGGACGACAAGGGGAGTCGTAGAATTGTCAGGCAGCCACCTATCCGCGAGCCTGTTCCTGGCTCAGCCCCAGACCTTCCGGGCCGTCTCCGCCACCAGCTCCAGCTTGCGCTTCTGCTCGTCCCAGGAGAGCAGGTTGCCGGCGTCCACCGAGGCGAAGCCGCACTGCGGGCTGAGGGCCAGCCGGTCCAGTGGCACGTACTTCGAGGCCTCGTCGATGCGCCTGAGCAGCGCGTCCTGCGACTCCAGCGCCCCGGTCTTGGTGGTGATCAGGCCCAGCACGACGTTCTTGCCCTGGGGGATGAATCGCAGCGGCTCGAAGCCGCCTGAGCGCTCGGAGTCATACTCCAGCAAGAACGTGTCGACGTTGAGGCCCCCGAAGACCGCCTCGGCAATCGGCTCGTAGCCGCCCTGGGTGTGCCAGGCGCTTCGGCCGTTGCCCCGGCAGATGTGCGTGGCGATGGTCACGTTGGAGCGGTCGATGCCGCTGAGGCAGGCGTTGTCGCCGGCGATATCCTCGAGGATCGCGGCGGCCGGGTCGATCCCGATGTCGCGCCACTGCTGCCGGCGGCTCTCCTCGATATAGTCAGGGTAGTGTGGGTTGTCGAGCTGGATGTACGGCACGCCCTGGCCGAGCAGCCACTGGACCTCGCCACGATAGATGCCGGCGACCTCGTCCATCAGCTCGGCGCGCGAGCCGTAGACCTCGGTGGTGATGCCGGGCTTGTAGCCGCGCGCCACCACGTAGGACGGCGCCGGCATCGTGATCTTGTACGCACCGCCGGCCTGCTCCTTGAGGAACGGTGCTTCGTGGCCGGTCAGCCGCTGGAGCTGCTTGAGCCGCGCGCCGATGACCCGCCCGGCCTGCTGGGGCATGATCGCCAGGGAGGCGGCCAGCTCCTCCTCGCTGGCGTTCTCGACGTCGGCGTCGAACTTCCAGGCGAAGCTGATCGGCATGGTGGCCGAGACGTAGCCGTCCACCGCCGCCGAGAAGTCGCCGGCCCAGTTCGAGCGGCGGTACTCGCCGTCGCTGAGCACGTCGATGCCGGCCTGTCGTTGTACGTCGAGCACGGTGAGGATGGCACGGTCCTCGATCTCGCGGAGCCGTTCGGTGGAGATGCGGCCGTCCGCGTGCTCGGCGTGCGCGGCCAGCACCTCCGGCGGCCGGAGCAGGCTTCCCACATGGTCGGCGCGATACGGCGTCTTGCTGGCTGCCATCGTAGGTGACCTCCCGATGCGGCTCGGGGTGCCGCGGCCGTCCAGGTTCGGGCGAGCGGGTCAGGCTGCCTGCCGTCCCCTCGGCCGAGCGTCGGCGCTCCCGAGCGATCCCACTCCAGTCAGGATACTCGGCTGGCGTTCAGACCGGTCTGGAATCCATCCGCCGAGGCTCGCCGCCGGGCGGCCAGATGCTACGAGCGGTCGAGCGGCGCCTGCCAGAAGGCGTACCGACGCTCCAGCAGGGTGATCGCGCCGATCAAGGCCATGCCGATGGCGGCGATGGTCGCGACGCCAGCCAGGGCCGTGGTGGTATCGAGGTTCGAGTTTGCGAGCAGGATCGCACGGCCGAGGCCACGGTCCCCACCGACCCATTCGGCCACCACCGCCCCGAGCAGCGCCAGGGTCGTCGCGACCTTCAGGGCCGCGAACAGCTGCGGCAGGGCGGCCGGCACGCGCAGCAGCCACGCCTCCTCGACGGCCGAAGCGTCCAGCGTCAGCAGCACTTCCTGGGCCGCAGTCGGGACGGCCCGCAGGCCGGCCACCGCGCCGATCAGGATCGGGAAGAAGGCGAGCAGCGCGGCGATCAGCAACCGGGGCCACGCGCCGAAGCCGAACCAGAGGACGAACAGCGGCGCGACCACCACGACGGGCGTCACCTTCGCCACGACGGCCACGGGCAGCAGCGCCCGTTCCAGCCAGCGCCAGCGGGCCATCAGCAGGCCCGCGCCGAACGCCAACACACCACCGATGAGCAGTCCGCCCAGCGCCTCGCCCAGGGTGATCAAACCCTCGCGCCCGAAGAAGACCGGGTCGCCGAGCAGCCGGGCGGCGACGGCTGACGGTGCCGGCAGCAGAAAGCTCGGTACGCCGAGCAGGCGCACGGCTGATTCCCAGACCAGGAGGACGGCCCCGAGCAGCGCGATGGTCGGCAAACCCTGCCGGAGCTGAGAGACGGGCAGCATCGACTACCGGTCGGCCAGCGTGTCTTTCAACTGCTGCACCAGCCGCCCGAACGTCGGACTGTCGTACGGGCGGGGGCGCGGCTCGCCGATCGCCACGTCTGCCACGATGCGGGCCGGCCGTGGCGAGAACACCATCACCCGGTCCGCCAGCCGCACCGCCTCGACGACGCTGTGCGTCACCAGCACGGTGGTCGGGCGCCGGGCAGCTCGCACGTCCAGCAGAAGGTCTCCGAGCCGCTCGCGGGTCAGCTCGTCGAGGCTTGCGAACGGCTCGTCCAGGAACAGCAGGGCCGGCTCCGAGACCAGCGCCCGGGCCAGGGCGGCGCGCTGCCGCATCCCGCCCGACAGCTCGTGTGGATACTGCCGACCGCTCTCCGCAAGACCGACCTGCACCAGCATCGCCTCGACCGCGCCGGGCTGTAAGACGGCCTTCCGCTTCCCGACCTTGCCGGCCAGCCCGACGTTCTGCGCGACGGTCAGCCAGGGCAGCAGGCCGTCATCCTGGGCCAACCAGCCGATCCCGTGTGACGAGCGGGCATCTGCCGGCCGGGCGCCGGCCACGGACACCGTGCCGCCGGTTGGGTGGATCAGGCCGCTGAGGATTCGTAACAGGGTGGACTTGCCGCAGCCGCTCGGCCCCAGAAACGCGACCAGCTCGCCGTCGCCGATGGTGAGCGAGACACCGTCGACGGCGGGCACCGGCGTGCCGTCCCGGCCCCGGTAGACGTGGGAGATCTGCCGCACCGCGAGCATCGTTGCGGGCACGGCGGGCGACGCATGCGGCTCGACCGGCCGCGCGACCGTCGGAGCGATCACGGCCAGACCAGCTTGCCGTCCCTGTAGACGGCCTGCAGCAGTGTATTGGTGAAGACGCTCTCGACGGGGACCGCCTGCTTGAGGCCGCCGTACGTCAGCAGCGAGTCGTGGAACGCCTGCCACTGCTCGGTGGTGGACCAGCCGACGCCGCCCTGCTGCGCGGCCGGACCGTTGGCCATGTCCAGCTCGACCTTCAGCATGTACAGCTGCTGCGCGCGCTCCTCGTTCGGCGCGAACTTCATGATGATGTCGGTAGCCGCCTCCGGATCGCGGCGCGCATCCTCGATGCCGCGCAGCGTCGCCTTGAGGAACCGTTCCAGGGCCGCGGGATCGGAATCCACCAGCTGCTGGCGCGAGATGTAGGTCAGGCCCAGGTTTGGGACGCCGTAGTCGCTGGGGCGGAAGAGGCGAGTCGGCACGCCGAGGCGGTTGAGAATCTCAGGTTCGTTCGACTCGAAGACCGGGTAGACGTCAACCTTGCCGGCGGCCAGCAGGCGCGGATCGAAGCCGACTGGGACTTCCTGAATCCTCGAGCGGTCCACGCCCGCCATCGCCAGCATCGCCAGGTAGTCCGGCGTCTGGTAGACCTTGTAGCCGACCAGCTTGCCTTCAAAGTCTTTGAGCTGGCGGATCTCCGAGCCGTCCTGCACGGCGAACGCCCGCTGGCCGCGCTGACCGAGCACCGCGATGGACACCACCGGCAGGCCCTCGGATCGCCGCGACAGCACCGAGTCGGCGTCCGCCGTGGTCACGTCGACCGAGCCCTGCAGCAGCAGTTTCAGGTGCTCGCCCTGGCCGGCCGAGTGCGCGATCTCGACGTTCAGGCCCTGCTCGGCGAAGTAGCCCTTCTCCTGCGCCAGGTAGACGCCGACGAAAGGCAGGTTCGCCTGCGGCTTGTAGCCGGCCATGAAGTGAAAGGTCCGCATCGGCGTGGCCGGCCGCCCGAACGAGATACCGCACCCGGAGACGGCCAGGGCGATCAGCAGCGCCGCCGCCACGAGGCCGATGCCGCGGGACACGCGGCGGCGGAAGCGTCCGTCAACAAAGCGACTCATCCGAGGCGCCTCCAGTTCGCCGTGCCCGGCCGCTCCGGATCGGGCGTGGGTCTGGGGTAGCGAAGGAGACCGCGCCAGGCGATGAGCCGCCCAGGCGTCAGCTTGAGGAGCCGTCCGCGACCGGCCGCTGCCGGCTCGCGCGAGGCGTCGAAGCCGGCGTAGCGCCCGGCCAGTTGCGCCTCGATCTCACGCCAGCGCTCGCCGGCGGGATCGGCGATCTCGGTCAGCTCGCCGCGCACGAGGACGCGACGGAGCGGCGGGGCCGACTCGCTCACGGCCAGCGACACGCGCGGATCCAGCAGCACGTGCTCGGCCCACTCCGATCCGGGCCGCGAGGTGAGCCAGAACGCCGAGCCGTCCCAGGCGTACCAGAGCGGGACGGTGGCCGGGTACCCATCGTCGGCCACGTAGCTCAACGTGGCGACCAGCCCCTGCGCCAGAAACGCGTTCAGCTCGTCGTCGTCGATGGGGCCGGATGTGGCGGCCTCGCGGGACGCTGGGACGGCGCGGGGCGGCCGGGTGGTGGCCGGGTCCTGCCCGACGACGGCGAGCAGCGCCGTCTGGACCTCCGGCCGCTGGAGACGCTCGCGCGGGCCAGCCAGCGCCAGGCAGGCGTGTTCGCCAACGCTCGTGGCGAGCGGCACGCCGACCGTCCAGACCCCCGGCAGCAGTTCCTCTTCGACCAGCGGCGCGACGCCATCGGCCAGCAGGCTCAGGGCCGTGTCCGACGTGCAGAGGCGCACCCCCGGCGTCGGCACGAAGCGGAGCGGCTGGGTGCCTTCGCGGGCCGCCGCCAGCACGAAGCTGTCGCCCTGGCGCATCCAGAGCAGGGCGGTCTCGCCAACGGTCGAGACCAGCCGGTCGGCGATCGTGGCGAAACGCTCGCAGGCCCGAACCTGGCAGGCAGCGGCGTTCCCGAGCGCCACCAGCCCGGAGCCGACGAAGTACTGACCGTCCCCATCGCGGTCCACCAGTCCGGCGTGGCGAAGGGTCGTAAGGATCGCCAACAGCGAGCTTGGCCCGACCTCCAGGTCGCGCGCCAGCTCGGAGAGCGAACGCGGCCGGGGATCGCACGCCAGCCGTTCGAGCAGCCGGACAGCCCGCGCGACGGCCGGCACCTCGTCCTGGTAGCGCCGGGCGCCCGGCGACTCATCTTTCAGCATGGTGAATGACTGTTCAGCATACTGAAAGAGAGGATACGCGCTGCGGCCCCGGCGTGCAAGCGCCCTGCAGGGCGCTTGCGGTGTCGGTCCGTGCGCCTACTTGCTGCGCGCGGCCTCTCGCGCCCGGCCGAGCGCCTGCCGCACTGCCGCGTTGTTGGGGGCGGCCCGCTGGCCCGCTTCGAGCACGCGCACGGCTTCGGACGGATCGCCAAGGGCCAGGAGGCTGTCGGCGATCAGCAGGTGGAACGGCCCGGCGAGGTCCGCCTGCTCGGCCGGCAGGGCGGACAGGCCCGCCCGGGCCGTGCTGACAGCCTCGTGGTGCTTCCCGAGACGGGCCTGGGCCGTCGCCAGCCAGTAGCTGGGGTCGTCGCCCGCCGGGAGCGGCAGGGCCGGATCGCGCATGGCCACGGCCTCCCGCAAGAGCGTCTCTGCCCGCTCAGACTCGCCGCGAGCCAGCAGGAGCAGACCCCGTTCGAGCGGCAGTTGTGAATCAGCCGGCCTGTCGCTGAACCACGTCAGGAAGCTTTCGGCCTGTACGAAGTCGCCCTGGGTGCGATAGATTCGCGCGATCTCCAGGCGAGTCTGGTACTCGATGTCGCCGCCGAAGTAGAGCAGCGGCCAGATCGACGCGAGCGCATCTGGCAGCGGCGCTCCTCGTGCGAGCAGTGCCTGCACCATCGTGTCCTGCGCGATGCGGCCCGGTGCGCCGGCCCGCGCAGCCGCCGCCAGGGCGCGGAGTCCATGCTGCAGGTCGGCGTTGTCCCGCCGCTCCACCAGCCGCTGCCCCAGGCGATACAACTGTGGACCCGCGCCGGCCTGTTCCCAGACCGTGATGGCGTGATCCCAGTCGTCGTTGGCGACGAAGGCCCGCCCGACGCCGAACAGCTGATGACGGTCACTGCGCGGCGTCAGGGCAAGAGCCTGGTCAGCCAGGGTGCGGGCGGCGTCACGCTGGCCGGCGGCAGCCGCTGCCAGCGCCCGATTCCGCGCCGCCGCGACGCTGTCAGCATCGATGGCCTGCGCGACGTTGAGCCAGTAGTCGGCGTCGGCCAGGGCGGACCGCTTTTCGGCGGCCGACACGCCGCCGGCCAGCGTGCCGCGATAGAGTGCGCTGGAGCCGGCGTTCAGGAACGGCGAGGCGATGAGCGGCCGGGCCACCCCGGCGGCCAGCAGGAGGATCAGCGCGACCGCGCCGGCGCTCAGGCCGGTGGTCCACGGGCGTCGACTCCCCCGTGCGAGCCACTCCCGTACACGAACGCTCGCGTGCCAGCCGTGCTGGACCGGGTCGCCCTGGTGGCCCAACGGGGCCGCCCGCGGTGAGCCGTCGGTTGCGGCCACCAGCAGGCCGAGCAGGGCGAACAGCAGCACGCCCCCCAGCGTCGTGAGCGCCACGATCTCCGTCAGGCCGGCCAGCAACAGCGCCAGAATCGCCCCGATGGCCCCAAACGCCGTGGTGCGCAGCCGTTCGTCGGGGAGCTGGCGGGCGCGCACTGCCAGCCGGGCGAGGGCCGGCACCAGGAACAGCAGGCCGAGCAGTCCCAGGAGTCCCTGCTCCAGCAGTCCCTGCACGAAGATATTGTGGGTGTGGCTGAAGGGTGGATAGGTCGGCTGAAAAGCCGTGCGGTAGGCCAGTTCGACAGAACGTGTGCCCAACCCGACGCCGGTCCAGACGGCCTCGGAGGCGAGGCGCAGGCCGTTCTCCCAGAACTGGAGGCGCTCGACCACCGTGCGGAGATTCAGGCCGCGCTGGACGACGCCGAGCGCGATCAGGTCGAGCGCGCCGAACACGACCAGCAGGGCGGCCACCGTAAGCTTCGGACGCCAGAGGACGATCAGCAGGCCCACCGTCAGGGCGGCGGCGACCATCGAGCCGCGATTGTCGGCGGCGACCAGCAAGCCGGCAAAGAGCAACCCGGCTGCCACCAGACCGACGAGCCAATCGCGCCGCCGCCCGATCAGCCCGAGTCCGGCCAGCCCGAGTCCGGTGACCGTCCCGATGCCGACTGCCGCCAGTGCGCCGGCGCCTGACGCGTACCAGCGGTAGCGCTGCAACGCGCCCGGGTCCGCGACCAGCACGCGGTAGAGGCCCCACGGCTCCAGGAACGCAGCCAGCCACCCGAGGGGCGGCACACGGTCCAGCCGCAGAAACGGCTGGGCGATGTGTACCAGCAGCACCGTCGCCAACACCAGCAGGCCGACCACCAGCACGGTCGCGCGCTCGGCGCGGGCAGGCGTCAGTACCTGCTCGCGGACCCAGGCGAAGACGATCGCGGCGGCGAGCAGCCCGGTCAGGCGAATGCCAGCGGTCAGCGAGTCCAGCGCGAAGGCGTAGCCAAGCAGGCCGCCGAGCATCAGCAGCAAGAGCGGGGCGTCCACGGGAGTTGGCTGCCAGGGCCGGCGCGTCACGATGAGCCGCGTGGCGGTTGGGGCCAGCCCCAGCAGCGCTGCCGGCCAGGTCAGCGGCGTCGGATGCAGCAGCAGCGCCGTGGCGCAGATCGGCGCGAGCAACGGCTCGGCCCGCGTCATCAGGTGGATGACCGCGGGCCGAGTCAGGACGTGCCGTGGTGGTGCGGCAGCTGCGCTCATGATCCTGCTGTGTGCAGGAAGCAGGCCGCCCCAGAAGGGAAGACCTGCTTCCTGGTCGCTGGAACCGCTACGGCTTCTGGATCACCGCGTAGGTGCCGGTGTTGCGGATCGTCGCCGAGATGTACGGGTTGTTCGCGTCCGGATCCGGGACGGTCGGGACTTCCATCCACTGGCCGTTCTGGAGCATCACGATCTGCAACTTCGACTTGTTCGCCGAGACGCTGTAGGTGATGCCCAGGTTCACATCGCCCGAGATCTGACCGGCCGCGCCACTGGAGCAGCCAGCGCCGCTGTTGATGTTCCAGACCATCGTGTCAAGCAAGGTTGCGCCAGATGGCGGAGCCGGGATGCTGCCGAGGTCGTTCACGTTGGTCAGCTCGATCCACGAACTCTGGGGCAGGCCCGGGCCAACCACCCGCACGGCGACCGCGCCGCCGCTCAGGTTGAGGGTCACGTTGCCAGTCTCACCAGCCGCGAAGCAGCGGTTGTTCGCCTGCGGCGCAGGCGCAGACGCGGACGGGGCTGCCGGGGCTGGGGCGGGAGCCGGTGCGTAGTAGTTGTCGTTGCCGTTGTCGTCGAAGTCGCAGGGGACCTCTTCGTTTGAGTTCAGGCTCTCGTAGCAGACGGCGTTGTCGTTGTCTTCGCTTTCGCCTTCATTGTCGTTGCTCTCGTTGTCGTCGCCGTCGCCGCTGCCGTCATTGTTGTTGTCGTTGTCATCATCGCCGTCGTTGTTGCCGTCGTCGTTGTCGCCATCGTCGTTGTCGCCGTCGTCATTGTCGTTGTTGTTGCCGTTCTGATAGAGCCGCCCTCCTGCATCGGCCATGCTCTGCGCTGCATAGGCAGACGGGAGCTTGAGTGCCTGCACGGCGTCTTTGAGTACCAGCGGGAACACCAGGATGGCGACAAGGGTCGCCACGACTAACACCAGCCGTCCAATACGCATGAATCCTCCGACTCCGCACGATTGCGTTGAGAGCGAGAGGCTGCGAGCGCCAACGGCGAACAGAAGCCTCAGCTGCGTGAATCGAGCCATGCAAGACTCGCGCCATCCGCTGAGTCGGTCCGAACGCGCGGTTCTTCACCCTCTCTTCATGAAGAGACGAGTGATAGCAGAACGGCGTTGCGGAAAGCATGGCGATTTTCAGCCTTTTGATATCTCTCTGGGCCGCACGCTTCTCAGCTTTCGCGCGGCGAACGCGTCCTCAGGCCTTCGAGGGGGCCGCACCGGCCGGCTCGGGCGCGCTCGGCTTCGGCGCGATGGGCAATCCCGACTGCATCATCACCCAGAGCCGCTCGTGCAGAATCCGCTGCGCTTCTTTGACGGCCTCGTCCTTCGGCAACGACTTCAGGTGGTGCAGGTCGAACCGCGGGCCGATCAGCACCTTGACTTTGCCGGGCTTCGGAAACTTCGCGCCCTTCGGCATGCACTCGTAGGTGCCGACCGCGGCCACCGGCACCAGCGGAACCCCCTGGTTCGAGGCCTGGATCGCCAGACGGGCCAGGACCGGGTTCGTCTCTCCCAGGCCGCCGGTCAGGTTGCGCGTGCCCTCGGACGCGATGGCGACCAGCCGGCCCTCCTTGAGCTTGCGGAGCACCTCGCGCAGGGCCGACGAGTCGCGGCCATCCCGCGAGACCGGGATCGCGCCCCAGGAGGCCATGATCTGCCTGAGGATCGGCGGCTTCGTCAACTCCTCCTTGGCGACCAGCGCCGAGCCGGGGTACGGGTCTGCCAGGGCGAAGGCTGGCACGTCGAGATTGCTGACGTGATTGGTGATGGCCAGGACGGGCGGCTGCGGCGGCAGGTGCTCCTGCCCGAGCACCTCATACTGGTGCACGAGCTTGAGGTAGATGCGGGCGATGAGCTTGCTGATCCACTTCAGACGGGGGTGCGTTTCAGAGGGCATTCCGCCGCTGACGGGAGCGGGGGAATCGTCGAGGGAGGCGGACATCTGCGGCTCCTTCCAGAAGGATGGGCTTGTCAACCGGGTTCAGGGTATGAGGGCATCGCCGGGCTCGGCAGGGCAGGCCGAAGGGTGGTTCGCAGACTGTTTACACTCGCCACTCCTGCCCGGCTACAATCGGCCGCCAGGAGGTGTCGCATGGGAGTCTACCAGCGTCTCGGCGTCCAACCGGTGATCAACGCACGCGGCATGAACACGATGGCGAGTGGTTCGCTGATGCCCCGGGTGGTGCTTGACGCCATGGCCGAGGCCGCGACGGCGTTCGTGGACATGGAAGAGCTGAATCGGAAGGCGGGGGAGCACATCGCCGCCCGCATCGGCGTCGAGGCGGCGCACGTCACGTCGGGATCGGCCGGCGGACTGCTCCTCTCTGCCGCTGCCGTCATCGCCGGCGACAATCCTGCCGCCATCGTCCAACTCCCCGACACGACCGGCTTGAAGGACGGCATCGTTATCGAGAAGTGCCGCCGCATCCGCTACGACCAGGCGCTGCGGCAGGCCGGCGCCCGCCTGATCGAGGTCGGCGACGAGGATGGCTGTACGCCCGAGCAGATGGAGGCCGGCATCGACGACCGCACGGCGGCGATCATGTACATCGTCTCGCCGTACCTCGGCGACAACGGCGTGCCCGTCGAGACCGCCATCGACATCGCGCACCGCAACGGCCTCCCGATCATCGTCGACGGCGCCTCGACCCTCCCACCCGTCGCACACCTCACCCGCTGGACCGACATGGGCGCCGACCTGGTGATCTACAGCGGCGGCAAGGGCATCCGTGGTCCGCAGGGCAGCGGCCTGCTGATCGGCCGAAAGGATCTGATCCGAGCCGTGGCCCTCAATGGCGCGCCGAACGGGGCGATTGGCCGCCCGGCCAAGGTCTCCAAGGAAGACATCATCGGGCTGGTGACGGCGTTCGACCTGTTCATGGAGACCGATTGGACGGTCGAATGGGCGAAGCACGTCGAAGAGGCGAAGGAGATCGTCGGCGCGCTCGACGGGCTGCACGGCATCTCAGCGGTCCTCGACGAGGACAGCTCCATCTGGACGACGCCGACGATCCTGGTCTCGATTGACGAGAAGACCGGCCTCACGCCCGATCAGGTGGTCGAGCGGCTGCGGGCCGGCGATCCGCCGATCCTCACGCGGGCGTTCCAGGGCAAGCTGCTGGTCGATCCCCACAACCTGCGGGGCGATGAGGCGTCGATCGTGGCGCGGCGGCTGCGCGAGGAGTGCTCGAAGATCGCGGTGCCGGTACCGGCCTGATGCCGCGCTGGGGTTGAGACGCACGCACACGCGGCGCGTACGGCAATGACCGCTGCGCCGTGGCCGTCGCGACCTACCCGATGTGAGGAGTGAGTGCGCCGGCGCACTCACTCCTCACGTGACTCCGCGAGAAATCTCGGCGATCCGGCGAGAGGTCGTCGTCGAGGGGCTGTCGGCCCAGCACATCGGCATACGCAAACGGCGACGAGGCAGGACAAGCTGTCGCCGCTGAAGTGGGAAGCGCATGAGAGTGGACGCGCACCGTCAGGACACGCCGTTCCAGGAGATCAGGGAAACAGCGGCCGGGATGTTGGGGGTGGTCTGGTTGTAGGCGTTGACGAAGAACCCGACCTGATCGGGGGTGATGAAGTCGGTCCGGCTGACGCTGTGGATCTCGACGAACGCCCGGCCGTCCTTGCTTGTCGAACAGATCCGGTTGGATCCGTTGCCCTGGATGCGGAGCCACCAGATCGTGGCGTCGGCGACATGGGCCACGTAGTTGGCGCTGAACGCTGACTCCGAGGTGAATTTGAGCACCTGGACAAAGGTCCCTGTCGCGTAGCCAGCGCCGAAGCAGATCAGCTTGCTGCTCGACGACTCGCGCAGGAAGATGCCGGCCAGGACGTAATTCTTATAGAGCATGGTTGGCGCGATCAGGGTTGTCAGGGTGTAGGTGCCCGACGCAAGCGAGCGGTAGCGTTCACGGATCTGGTGGCTGGTTGCTGCCGGTGCCTCGATCACCTCGGCGCTGTTGACCCGTGAGGTAGTTGACGATCCCTGATTGAGCCAGGACCAGCCACTGGACGGGGGCGCGGTGAGCGGCGCCATGAAGCTGTCGCCCGATCCGCCGCCGGACGGCGTGGCCCAGGCGACGTTGCCGGAGCCGTTGACGGTCAAGATCTGGCCGTTCGACCCCTTCGCCAGGCGGGCCGGCGCGCCGGACGTCCCCCCGATGATGAGGTCGTTCTGGGTGGTCATCGGGTTGGTCATCCCGCCCCCACCACCCGACCCGAGGGCGACTTGCTGCCAGGTTCCGGGAGTCCCTGCCGTGGTGCAGTAGAAGAGCGTCCCGGCGCTGTCGACGTACAGTTCGCCTTGCAGGTGCGCGCCCGCGGTCGGCGCGCCCGTGCCGCTGGCCGCTGGCACCAGGCGGATGGCCGAGAGCCCGCCGGCGAACGAGCCGCCAACGCCGCTCGTGCTGACGCCCCGCGCAGCCGTGGAGGAGGTCGACTCGGCGTAGACGCCCTCGGCGCTGTTCGACTTGCCGTAGACGCCGTACTTCGCGTCGGACTTGCCGCCGACCCCGAAGCCGTTGCTGCTCTCGCCGAACACACCGGTCCCGCTGGGGGCCGCCCCCGAGACACCAATGCCGTCCGTCGAGTTGTTGCGGCCGAACAGCCCGGAGTTGTTGGCGCCGGTGGCGTAGCCCTGCAGCCCGTCCGCCGTGGAGTCCGGCGTGAGGCTGACGGTGTTGCTGATCCTGGTCGGCGCAGTCGCGCTCACCGACTGCCCGGCCAGGACCGCGTCGCCGTTCGCCGCCTGCGAGGCGCGCGTGCTCAGGCCGG
>JADZEM010000002.1 GCA_020850535.1 Chloroflexota bacterium | reverse complement strand
TCGTGACCAGTCGGGCGCCCCTCCAGGTGGCCGGTGAGCGCGAGTTCCCGGTCGCTCCGCTGGCGCTCCCGTCGCTCACGCCGGCCACGACGCTGGCCCAGATCGCCAGCGCTCCCGCTGTGATGCTCTTCGTCGAGCGCGCCGTGGCCATCCGTCCGGACTTCGCGCTGACCGAGACCAACGCGGTGACGGTCGCCGCGATCTGCACGCGTCTGGATGGCCTGCCGCTGGCCATCGAGCTGGCAGCCGCTCGCAGCCGGCTCCTGCCGCCCGAAGCGTTGCTGCGCCACCTGGGCGAGGGGTTGTCGTTCCTGGTGGGCGCCCGGCGAGACGCCCCCGCCCGGCAGCGGACGCTCCGAGACGCGATCGCCTGGAGCTACGACCTGCTGCCTCCATCCGAGCAGCAACTCTTTCGGCAGTTGAGCGTCTGCGTCGGCGGGTTCACCCTGGAAACGGCGGCCGCTCTTCACGGAGACGGTGCTGTCAGGGACGCGCTGAGTACCGATCAGGTCCGCCTCGTGGACATGCTGGAATCACTGGTCGTCAACAATCTCGTGCAGCGCGCAGCCGACCCAGGGACCGATCCGCGCTTCAGAATGCTGGAGACCGTCCGCGAGTTCGGGATCGAGCGACTCCGCGCCGCCGACGAAGAGGTCGCAGGCCGCGCTCGCCACCTGGATTGGTGTCTCGGCCTCGTCGAACGGTATCAGCAACACGCCCAAACGACCGGTCACGCTGAATGGCTGGACCGGCTGGAGTCCGAGCTTCCAAACCTCCGAGAAGCCCTCCGTTGCGCCGAATCCAACCCGAGTTCCACCAGGCACGGGCTTCGATTGGCCAACGGACTGGTCGGATTCTGGCTTCTGCGAGGGCATCACCGTGAAGCTCGGGACTGGTTGGCTCGCCTGTTGGCGCGGTCGCCCGATCGGTCCGCCGCTCGGGCCGAGGCGCTCGATGGGGCGGGGTTTCTCGCGGTGCGCCAGAACGACTACTCAGGAGCGACGCCACTCCTCGAAGAGGCGCTCGCGATCTCGCGCGAGATCGGCGATCGGCGAGGCATCGCGCGGTCGCTGCTCCGCTTCGGCGTCATACCGCACCACCTGGGCGATCTCGATCGTGCGCAGGCGATGCTCGAGGAAAGCCTGGCGATCTGCCGCGCCGTCGATCATCCGCGCGGCGAGGAGATGGCGCTGCACTACCTCGGCGATCTGTTCTTCGATCGAGGGAAGCACGGCGAGGCGGCCACCCTGTACGAGCAAGCGCTCGTCCTGGCCCGGCGGCATCACAACAATCACGGCATCGCCTACGCCGTGCGCGGCCTCGGCCATCTCGCGCGGGCGCGTGGCGAGTACCCGCAGGCCCGCAAGCTCCTCGGGGAGAGCCTCAGGCTGCTGCTCGATCTGCGAGACCGTCGTTGCATCCCGCTCTGCCTGGAAGGACTGGCCTGCATGGCCGTCGGCCAGGATTGGGCCACGCGCGCCATCCTGCTCATGGGCGCCGCCGGTCTGATTCACGAGGATACCGGCGCGCTTGCGCCACCATCCGAGTGGGCGGACTACCAGCGCACGGTGGCCGATGCGCGCGTCGCGCTTGGCGGGCAGCGCTTTGCCGAGACCTGGGCCAGGGGCGCGGCGCTGTCGCTCAGCGAGGCGGTCACGCTTGCCCTGGACGAGGTCACGACGCCGACGCCAGGGGAGTACACGGACGCGGCCGGTGAGGCTCCGGGCCTGCCCAGAGACCCGCCGGCGCAGCGCCCCGACTCGATTCCCCACGCCTCACCGCCGCCCGACTCGTCCAGGTCGCCCGAACCGGACGTGCCGATGACGCCGCGCGAGCGCGAGGTTGTGGCGCTGATCGCCGGCGGCCTGAGCAACCGCGAGATCGCCACGCGCCTGGTTCTGAGCGTTCGCACCGTCGAGCGACACATCGAGAACGTCTACAACCGCCTCGGCATCACCGGCAAAGCCGGCCGGGCCATCGTGACGGCGTACGCCCTCCGGCATGGGCTCGCCCCCGTCGGCTGACGCCCCGTCGGCTGACGTCCCACCGGTAGCCACAGGGCAGCCGCCCGGCGGCCCCCAATCGGCCACAGGGCGACCCCCAATCGGCCGCGTGCCGCCTGAGATGGGTGTGTCCACGCATGGCACCATCCGGCTGCCTCCCTACCGTGGAGAGCGCCTGGCGATTCGCCGGACGACGGCCCTGGAGCGATCCCGTGCCGCGCCCGGCGGACGCCGGCAACAACCCATCGGCAGGGAGTGATTATGCGATCGGTTCAGAGACGTTCACGTCACCTGTTTAGCATTGTCGCAGTGGGCCTCATGGCGCTGGCGGTCGTCGGTTGGGGCGGCTTCGGGCAGACAGCCCTCGCGCAGGGCGTCACCATCTTCCAGACCACCCTGATGGAGCCGAACCAGAAGACCGCCGAGGTCTCGACGGACGAGCTTCGGCAGCTTCTGGCCAGCGGGAGCGCCTTCGTCTTCGACGCCCGCCCGCACATGGAGTACGCCGTCAGCCATATCCCTGGCGCACTCAACGTCGCGCCGAAGCCGGGCGTTCCGATGTCGCTCTACGTCTCCGACGTGGCGGAGATCGGCCGCGTCGTACCGGACAAGGCAGCGGCTGTCGTGCTCTACTGCAACGGCCCGGCCTGCGGGAAGAGCAAGCGGCTGGCCGAGGAGCTGCTGGAGGCGGGCTACACCAACGTCCGTCGCTACCAGCTCGGCGCGCCCACCTGGCGAGCGCTGGTCGGCGTCATGGAGATCGAGCTTGACGCCATCCGGTACGTCCGCGATGCCGACCGCACGGCCTGGTTCGTCGATGCGCGCAATGCCGAGGAGTTCGGGATGGGCAGCCTGACGGGCGCGCACAACATTCCCGCTGGCGAGGTCGCGAAGGCGAAGGACGACGGTCGCCTGCCGATGGAGGATCACAATACCCGCGTCATCGTGTTCGGGGCCGACGCGGCCCAGGCTCGGGCGGTCACGACGGAGCTGGCGAAGAACGCCTTCCACAACGTGGCCTACTTCAGCGGCCCGCTCGACGCCCTCGCCGCCGGCCTCGGCGAGACGCTGGTGGCCGCCGCTCGCTGACGCGGCAGCGCCGGCAAGGACGTGGGCGTGGGCTCGGATGAGCGAACTGCATCCGAGCCCACGCC
>JADZEM010000001.1 GCA_020850535.1 Chloroflexota bacterium | reverse complement strand
GCGCGACTTCGGTGCTCTCGGTGCCTGTTCGACGGTCATGGGGACGGGGGGACCTCGTGGTCGGGATGGACGGGGACGGCGGTATCGGTGTTGGTGCCGCCGGCACCGCGGGTGATGATCGAATACAGCCGATCGAGCTCCTCGTCGGAGTAGAACTCGATCACCAGGCGTCCACCGCGTCGCGTGCGAACGATGCCCACCTTGGTTGCCAGCACGCCACGCAGCTGAGCCTCGAGATCGAGCAGGTCCGGCGTCAGTGCCGCGCGTTGCCGTCCGGTCTGCTCGCTGCGCTTGCGGCGGACCAGCTCCTCGGTCTGGCGCACCGAGAGGCCGCGCTCGACGACCACGTCGAGGACCGCATGCTGCAGCTCAGCGATGGTGATGGCGGCCAGCGCGCGACCGTGGCCCTCGCTGATGCGTCCGTCCACGATGGCCGCGCGGGTGGCGGGTGCCAGGTCCAGCAGTCGCAGCGCGTTGCTGACCGCGACGCGACTCTTGCCGACCTGGCGTGCCACCGCCTCGTGGGTGAGGCCGAAGCGGTCGATGAGCTCGCGATAGGCCAACGCAACTTCGATCGGGTTGAGGTCGGCGCGCTGCAGGTTCTCGATCAGGGCCAGTTCGAGCGATGACTCCGCCGGCGCCTCGCGCACGATGGCCGGTATGGCGTCGAGGCCGGCCATGCGCGCCGCGCGCAGTCGACGTTCGCCGGCGATGAGCTGGTAGCCCCCGTCGGCCAGCGCGCGCACGATGATCGGCTGCAGGACGCCGTGCACGGCTATGGACGCTGCCAGCTCGCCGAGGGGCTCATCGGTGAACGAGGTTCGCGGCTGGTCGGGGTTGGCCGAGACGCGATCGAGCGGCAGCTGCAGGACCGCCCGCTCCTCCGACCCGGTCGGGATCAGTGCGTCGAGGCCGCGGCCCAGGCCGAAGGAACGCCCGTGCGCCGGCATGCTAGCCACGCGCCACGACCTCGCCCGCC
The DNA here is from genome assembly GCA_020850535.1 of Chloroflexota bacterium. Classification (NCBI taxonomy): domain Bacteria; kingdom Bacillati; phylum Chloroflexota; species Chloroflexota bacterium. Next base: position 3,681 of record JADZEM010000001.1, on the reverse strand, counting down.
AATTCGCGGTAGGCGCTGGCGCCGCGCGAGGCCGGGTCGTACAGGGCGATCGGCAGACCGTGGCTGGGCGCCTCGGACAGGCGCACCGAGCGCGGGACGACGGTGCGGAACACGGTCCCGTTCATGTGGCGCCGGACCTCCGAGGCGACCTGCGCCGACAGGTTGGTGCGCGCGTCGTACATCGTCAGCAGCACGCCGTCGATCTCCAGGTGTGGGTTGAGGCTCTCTCGGACGCGTCGGATGGTGTTCACCAGTTGGCTCAGGCCCTCCAGGGCGTAGTACTCGGTCTGGATCGGGATCAGCACCCCGTCGGCGGCCGTCAGCGCGTTGAGGGTCAGCAGGCCGAGCGACGGCGGACAGTCGATCAGCACCCGTTCATATGGCAGGTCCGCGTCCGACAGGCTGGCGGCCAGCCGGCGTTCCCGGACCGTTGCGCCCACCAACTCCACCTCGGCCCCCGCCAGTGCGGAGCTGGACGGGACCAGGTCGAGCCCGTCGATCCCGGTGTGGAGCACCAGTTCCCCGATCGGCGCGCGGTCGACGAGCGCCTCGTAGGCGGAGCGCTTGACGTTCCGCCGGTCCACGCCGAGGCCGCTGGTGGCGTTCCCCTGCGGGTCGAGATCGATGACGAGGGTGCGCGTTCCGGACAGAGCGAGGTAGGCCGCCAGGTTGATCACCGTGGTCGTCTTGCCGACGCCGCCCTTCTGGTTTGTGCAGGCCGTGATCCGGACCACGAGCGCTCCGGTGCGAGTTCAGATGGGCTCGCCCATTGTACTGCGAACGGCCGGTTGCCGCTTGAACCGGACGCGCTGGTGGCCCCCGCAACCAGGTTATCCACACCCATGTTTCACGTGAATCACTGCGCTAGACTGACCTCGCCCGCCCACCCGACCGCAAGACCCAGGGGGCACAGCCATCACGTATCTCAGCCCGCTTCTGGCGATCGTCCTGGGGATCGTGCACGCGGCGCTCGCCCCGGTCATCGTGGTTGGGGATGTCAAGGCCAACCTCGTGCTCGTGGGCGTCGTGCTGGCCGGCACCGTGGCTGGCTTCGGGCCCGGCATCACCTGGGCCTTCGTGGCCGGCCTCACCGCCAACCTGCTGGTGGGGGAACCGCTCGGATCCCTCCCGCTGGCGATGCTCATCGTCGCGGCCGGAGTGGCCGGGTTGGGCCGCTTGATCGGCCGCTGGAACCCGGTCTACCCGATCGTGTCGGGCGTCGCCGGTTCGGTCGTCGCTGACCTGGTGTCCCTCGGCGTGCGAGGGCTCGTGGATGGCGCGCCCATCGGCGCGATTCCGTTCGACGTCATCGTCGTGGCAGCCGTGCTGAACGGCACCCTGGTCGGGCTGGCGCTGTATCCGACGCGGGCCGCCCTGGCCCGCTGGGCGCCAGACGCGGTCAGGACGTGGTGAGCCCATGGCCGATGTGAACGACGGCCGTCTCGACCTGGCGCGCTCGCGCCCGCGATTCGTCGCCTTCGGCGCGGCCGCCGCGGTGCTGCTGCTCACGCTGGGCGGCCGGCTGTTCCAGTTGCAGGTGCTGCAAGCTGCCGTGTACGCCGACCGTGTGGCCGCCGATCGGACCCTCGAGGTCCCGATCCCCGCGCCGCGCGGCCTGTTGTTCGACCGGGCGGGGCGTCCGCTGGCGGTGAACGTGCCGTCGTGGACCGTCAGCATCCGGCCGGCGGACCTGCCCGAGACGGAGCGCGGACGGATCCTGGGTCGGGTCGCCGCACTGACGGGCACCTCGTCCGGCGCGCTGGGCGCGCGAATCGACGGGTATTCCGGCTCACCCTTCGACCTAGTGCCGCTCGTGCGCGGGGTGTCCCGGCAGGCCGCGCTGCTGCTGTCGGAGGAGGCCGATCGACTTCCGGGCGTGGTGGTGGGCGTGGACCCGGTCCGCCAGTACCTCGACGAAACCGGGGCGATCGGCGGCGCGCTGCTCTCCGACGTCGTCGGCTATACCGGCCCGATCGACGCCGCCGAGTTCGCCCGCCTGGCGAGCGCCGGCTATCTGCGAGACGACCCGATCGGCAAGGCTGGCGTCGAGGTCTCGTTCGAGGCCGTGCTGCGCGGCACCTACGGCGCACGGCTGGTCCAGCGCGATGCCAGTGGTCGGCAGGTGCGCGTGATCGATTCCATCCGCCAGCCGATGCCGGGCACGAACCTGGTTCTGACGGTCGATGCTGTGACCCAGCGCGAGGCGACGCGGGCGCTGCAGTGGGGCATGGACGCGGCCCACGTGAGCCAGGGCGTCATCATCGTCATGAACCCCCAGACCGGCGAGATCCTGGCCATGGTGTCGTTGCCGGCGTACGACAACAACAAGTTCGCCACCGGCATCGGCGCAGCCGACTACAACGCCTACCTGGCCGATCCGACCAATCCGTTGCGCAACCACGCCATCAGCGACATCTATCCGCCGGGGTCGACGTACAAGCTGGTCACCGGCATCGCCGCCATGGAGGAGGGGGTGACCACGCCGGACCAGCTGTGGCAGACGTACGGCTGCTACCAGATCCCCGGCGCGCCCGAGGGCGAGTGCCTGTACGACTGGAATCGGGCGGGCTTCGGCAAGCTGGACATGATCGACGCCTTCGCCATCAGCTCGGATACGTTCTTCTACCAGATGGCGGTGCACACCGGCATTGATCCCCTGGCGCGCTGGGCCAACGACCTGGGATTCGGCGAGCTCTCCGGCATCAGGCTGCCAGGCGAGGCGGCCGGCATCGTGGCCAGCACCGAATGGGCCCGCCGCCAGGGGCGCCAGGGCGTGTTCACCGGCGAGGTGGCGCAGGCGGGCATCGGCCAGAACGTCATCGCCGTCACGCCGCTGCAGGTTCTCGACGCCTACGCGGCGGTCGCCAATGGCGGCAACTTGATGCGCCCGATGATCGTTCGCGGCGAGGCCGACGACGCGGGAAACCTGGTCCGTGCCTACGAGCCGCAGCGTATCCGCCAGCTGGCCGCGTCGGATGCGTCGCTGCGCACGATGCGCATCGGGGCGCGCGAGGTCATCACCACGGGCCACGCCTACAACATCCGCGACCTGGACCTGCCCGGGGCGCTGTCCGGCAAGACCGGTACCGCCGAGTTCGGCGCGCCGACCGAGGGCGGAACGTTGCCGTTCCACTCCTGGTTCGTGGCCTACCTGCCCAGCGAGGCGGGCGCGACCGACGCCGACCTGGCGGTCGCGGCCTTCAGCTACTCGGCCGTCGTGCCCGGCAACGTCTCGACCGAGGTCGTGAAGTACTTCCTGCAACTCCACTTCGGGTTGGGCCAGGACCTGCGCCTCGACCCGAACGACTTCAGCCTGGTGGCCGGGAACTGACCGATGGGTGCCACGACTACAGCATTTGTTGAGACGTTCAGGGCGCGCGACTGGCGCCACTTCGACGTCCAACTGCTGCTGTACGTGCTCCTGCTGATCAGCTTCGGCATCGTCATGGGCTATTCGGCCGCCTTCAATGACCCGGGGGCCGGGCAGGGCATGTCGCAGACGGCCAAGACGGTGATCTGGGCCGTCATCGGCCTGACGCTGTTCTTCGTGGCCGCCAGCATCGACTACCGCTGGCTGCGGACGCTCGCGCTTCCCGTCTACGTGGCCGTCATCGGCATGCTGCTGCTGACCATGGCCATCGGTCGCAACCTGTTCGGCGCCCAGATGTCGGTCACCATCGC